>NZ_JBNCAB010000008.1:0-145082 GCF_049805555.1 Burkholderia sp. DN3021
TGCAAACCGTTCGTCTGGACCGCCTCAGCCGACTCCATCCTCGAAAAGCTGCATAGACTTTGTTCGCGAATCAGCGGAACGGGACACTAGCCACTCGGCGACCGCGCTGCCGGCCAGCGGCGCAATCACCGGCGACAGCGCCATGCCGGCCGAGATACGACCGAGCATCGTGGCCTGCATCGCGGTCGGAAAGCGCTCGCGCACGACGACGCGCCCGATCACGGTTCCGCTGCAGCCGCCGAGCGCCTGGAAGATGCGTGCGGAGATGATCGCCGGGATGCTAGTCGACAGCGCACAGGCAACGCTCGCGATCACGTAAAGGCACAGGCCGCCGATGAGAACGGGACGGCGGCCGTACCGATCGGACAGCGGCCCCGACACCAGCATCGAAAGCGCATAGCCGATCATGTACAGGGTCAGCGTGAGCTGCAACTGGGCGTCGGTGCCGTGCAGCGCGTCCGCCATCGCAGGCAGCGACGGCAGGTATGCATCGATCGTGACCCGCGGCAGGCACACGACGAGCATCAACAGGAACAGCCAGCCCCGTTGGGGCAAGGAACGCGTCTTCATGCGGTGAGTCCGTCTCCGGTCGAATGGGTGTGGTTGGTGTGGTCGACAGCAATCTAAGGGGAAAGTGATATAAGCTGAAGGGCCATTAAATCGACTATCCGCTAGACCACTATGTCGCGAGGCAAAGCCGCGATTCCGCTTGATCTGCCGCGCCCCGCGGGGCTGTCGACCGTCAGCCAGCAATCGAAGCAGGCGTGCATTGCCGACGCGATTCGCGACGCGATCCTGAAGCGCCTGCTTCCCGGCGACGGCCCGCTGCCGTCCAGCCGGACCCTTGCCGCACGCTGGGGCGTCGCAAGGGGAACCGTCGAAGCGGCGTACGACCTTCTGTGCTCCGAGGGCTACATCGCACGCACGCGCGGCTCCGGGTCGCGGGTCTGCGCGGTGGTGCCGGACAGCTATCTGCGCGCGGCCGGGCAGTCGCGCGACGGCAGCCCCCACCGCCCCGACACGCGCCGCGCGCCGGCCGGCGCGACCGATGCGGCCGCGCCGGAACATGGCGTGCGCCCCGGCGTCCCGTTCGTCGCGCGCCTCGCCGATCCCGGCCTGCTGCCGATGCAGCAATGGAAGAAGGCGCTCGGCGCAAGCCTGCTTGCCGCGACGGCAAACGACCTCGGGGCGACGCCTGCGCAAGGCGTCGAAAGCCTGCGCGCCGAAATCGCCGCGTACCTGCGGGAATACCGCGGCATCCCGTGCGACGCCGGCGACATTTTCATCACGACCGGCATCCGGCATTCGATCGATCTCGTCGCGCGAACGCTGCTTACGCCCGGCTCGACGGTGCTGATGGAAGATCCCGGCTATGCGTCGGCCTGGCAGATTTTCACGATGGCCGGTGCGACCGTGATCGACGTGCCGGTCGATCGGGAAGGGATCGACACGTCGTCACTGGATCGCCATCCCGGTGCGCGCGCAGCGTACGTGACGCCCGCCCATCAGGCGCCGCTCGGCGTCACGATGTCGGTGTCGCGCCGGCTCGAACTGCTCGACTGGGCGCAGCGCAACCGTGCGTGGATCATCGAAGACGACTACGACGGCGAATTCAGTTACCAGACCGCTCCGCTGCCGGCGCTGAAATCGCTCGACACCTGCGATCGCGCGATCTACTGCGGCTCGTTCAACAAGACGCTGTTCTCGGGGCTGCGCATCGGCTTCATGGTCGTGCCGGCGGAACTGCGGCCGATGCTGTCGGCCGTGTGGCATGCGACCGCGCGCTCCGTCGGCGTGGCGCCCCAGCTCGCGCTGGCCCGCTTCATCGCGCAAGGCGATTTTGCGAAGCACCTGCGCGCCAGCCGCCACGCGTACCGTCAGCGGCGCGACATCGTGCTCGACCAGTTGGCGAAGCACGCCGGCGGGCAGTACACGGTGTCTGGCGAGCACGCGGGGTTTCATTTCGTGCTGTGGTTGCCGCCCGGGATGGACGACGCATCGTACGTCGCGCAGGCCCGCGCGGCTGGCATCGCGTTGCAGACGATCCACGGATTCTGCCGAAGCGCCGAGTGCGAAGCGGGCGTCGTCGTCGGGTATTCGGCGCTGACGGCCGCGCACGCGCGGCATGGCGGCCGGATCCTCGGCAAGCTGCTGGCGCAACCCGCATAACCGTCATCGCCGCGTCCCGCGGCGACTCCCCCCTCCCATCAAACCGCCCCGCGCGCCGCAAAAACCGCGGCCGCCGTCGTTTCGACCTCGGGAAATCCATGACACAAAGGACGCGATTGTGAACGGAAATGAAAGCAGGCTGAAAGTGCCCCGCAATTAACATCCGCGTCACTCGAACAACATCAATGCGTAACTGGAGGAAGACATGCCGTTTGCACCGAAGCACCTCGCCGCCGCGCTGGCGATCGTCCTGGGCACTGCCGCCGGCAGCGCCGTCGCGCAGGTTCCGGCCGGGTATCCGGGTAACTACCAGGGCGTGATCGACGCCGCGAAGAAGGAAGGCAAGCTGATCGTCTACTCGACGACCGACACGGGCCTCGTGCGTCCGCTGATCAAGGACTTCGAAAGCCTGTACGGCGTGAAGGTCGAGTACAACGACATGAACAGCACGGAGCTGTACAACCGCTACATCAGCGAGAACGCGGCGAGCAGCACCAGCGCCGACGTGCTGTGGAGCGCGGCGATGGACCTGCAGGTGAAGCTCGTCAACGACGGCCTGATGGCGTCCTACGATTCGCCCGAAAGCGCGAACGTGCCGCAGTGGGCGCAATACCAGAAACAGGCTTACGGCACGACGTTCGAGCCGCTCGCGATCGTCTACAACAAGCGCCTGATTCCCGAAAACGAAGTGCCGAAAACGCGCGCCGACCTGATCAAGCTGCTCACGTCGCAACCCGACAAGTTCAAGGGCAAGGTCACGACCTACGACGTCGAGAAATCGGGCGTCGGCTTCAACGCGCTGACGCAGGACGCGCACCTGAACGAGAAGGTCACGTGGGAGCTCGTGAAGGCGATCGGCGCGACCGGCCCGAAGCTGCAGTCGAGCACGGGCGCGATGATGGAGCGGATCTCGTCGGGCGAGAACCTGATCGGCTACAACATCATCGGTTCGTACGCGTACGCGAAAGCGAAGAAGGACAAGTCGATCGGCTACGTGTTTCCGAAGGACTACACACAGATCGTGAGCCGCCTCGCGACGATCTCGAAGAAGTCGAAGAACCCGAACGCCGCGAAGCTGTGGGTCGACTACCTGCTGTCGAAGCGCGGCCAGACGTTGATCGCGGACCAGGCGAACCTGTATGCGATCCGCACGGACGTCACGGGCGAAACGTCGGCCGCGAGCCTGACGAAGGAGCTCGGCGATTCGCTGAAGCCGATCCAGATCGGCACCGGCCTGCTCGTCTATCTCGACCAGTCGAAGCGCCTTGCCTTCCTGAAGCAATGGCAGCAGGCGATCAAGCGCTGATCCGCTGACTGCCGGCCGCCCGCCGCGCATCGCGCGGGCGGCCGCTTCCCCTTACCGACTTCCTAGAGGCGGCCATCCGGATGGCCGCAGGGGCGAACTCATGCTTTCAACCAGCACACGCTCAACGGCGCCGGCCGTTGCGCCCACCACCGGCCAGCGCGGCGCGATTCCCCCGCTGCCGGTCAACAGCCTGCAGCCGCTTGCCGGCATGCTGCGCTGGATCGTCGTCGCGGTACTGACCATCGCGGTCGCGCTGCCGCTCGGCTTCATCCTGTTCCAGAGCCTGTTGTCCGCGCCGTTCTTCGACGCGAACAAGACGCTCGGCATCGAAGGTTTCCGCTTCATCTTCAGCGATCCCGATTTCTGGTCGGCCGTGAAGAACTCGTTCATCATCGCCGGCGGGATGCTGTTCATCTCGATCCCGCTCGGCGGCATCCTCGCGTTCCTGATGGTGCGCACCGACCTGCCCGGCCGCCGCTGGCTCGAACCGCTGCTGCTCACGCCCGTGTTCGTGTCGCCGATGGTGCTCGCGTTCGGCTACGTGGTCGCGGCCGGCCCGGTCGGTTTCTACTCGGTGTGGTTCAAGGAACTGTTCGGGGTGCAAAACGTGCCCTGGAACGTCTATTCGATCTTCGCGATCACGGTGATCGTCGGCCTCACGCACGTGCCGCACGTGTATCTGTATTCGTCGGCCGCGCTGCGCAACCTCGGCTCGGATGTCGAGGAAGCCGCGCGCGTGACGGGCGCCCGTCCGTTCCGCGTCGCGCTCGACGTAAGCCTGCCGATGACGATGCCCGCGCTGCTATTCGCCGGCGTGCTCGTGTTCTTCCTCGGTTTCGAGGTGTTCGGGCTGCCGCTCGTGCTCGGCGATCCGGAAGGCCACCTCGTGCTCGCGACCTATCTGTACAAGCTGACCAACAAGCTCGGCGTGCCGTCGTATCACCTGATGGCCGCGGTCGCGGTGTGCATCGTCGCGATCACGTTCCCGCTCGTGCTGCTGCAGCGCCGCCTGCTGAAAACGGCCAACCGCTTCGTCACGGTGAAGGGCAAGGCCGGCCGCGCAACGGTGCTGCCGCTCGGCGTGTGGCGCTGGGTCGCGCTCGCGATCGTCGCGCTGTGGCTGATGCTGACCGTGATCGTGCCGATCTCGGGCATCGTGCTGCGCGCGTTCGTGACCAACTGGGGAGAAGGCGTCGCGCTCGCCGAAGTGCTGACGCTGTCGAACTTCATCGAGCTGTTCGAACAGGACAACCTGGTGCGCGCGATCGTCAACACGCTCGGCATCGGCGTGATCGGCGGTGCGCTCGCGGTCGGCTTCTACTCGCTCGTCGCATTCGCCGGCCACCGCCGCCCCGACTGGGCGACCAAGCTGCTCGACTATCTGGTGCTGCTGCCGCGCGCGGTGCCGGGCCTGCTCGCCGGTCTCGCGTTCCTGTGGATCTTCCTGTTCGTCCCCGGCCTGCGCGAGCTGAAGAACTCGATGTGGAGCATCTGGATCGCGTACACGGTCGTATGGCTCGCGTACGGGATGCGGCTCATCCAGAGCGCGCTGCTGCAGGTCGGCCCCGAGCTCGAGGAAGCCGGCCGCAGCGTCGGCGCGACGCGCAGCCGCGTGTCGCTCGACGTGACGCTGCCGCTCGTGCGCTTCGGTCTGCTCGCCGCGTGGCTGCTGATCTTCATGATCTTCGAGCGCGAATACTCGACGGCCGTCTACCTGCTGTCGCCCGGCACCGAAGTGATCGGCGCGCTGCTCGTGTCGCTGTGGGCGACCGGCGCCGTCGACCAGGTCGCCGCGCTTTCTGTCATCAACATCGCGATGGTCGGCGCCGGTCTCGGCGTGGCCCTGCGTTTCGGAGTGAAACTTCATGGATAAGCTCATCGTCGACGATCTGCATCTCAGCTACGGCGCCAATCCGATCCTCAAGGGCGTGTCGTTCGAACTGAAGGCCGGCGAAGTCGTGTGCCTGCTCGGCGCATCGGGCAGCGGCAAGACCACGCTGCTGCGCGCGGTGGCCGGCCTCGAACAGCCGTCCGACGGCCGCATCCAGCTCGACGACCGCGTGTTCTTCGACGGCGCGAAGCGCGTCGACCTGCCCGTCGAGCAGCGCTCGCTCGGCCTCGTGTTCCAGTCGTACGCGCTGTGGCCGCACCGCACCGTCGCCGAGAACGTCGGTTACGGGCTGAAGCTGCGTCGCGTCGCACCCGCCGAACAGAAGCGCCGCGTGCAGACCGCGCTCGACCAGCTCGGCCTCGGCCATCTCGCGGAACGCTTTCCGCATCAGCTGTCGGGCGGCCAGCAGCAGCGCGTCGCGATCGCGCGCGCGCTCGTCTACAACCCGCCGGTGATCCTGCTCGACGAGCCGCTGTCGAACCTCGACGCGAAGCTGCGCGAGGAAGCGCGTGCGTGGCTGCGCGAGCTGATCGTGTCGCTCGGGCTGTCGGCACTGTGCGTGACGCACGACCAGACCGAGGCGATGGCGATGTCCGACCGCATCCTGCTGCTGCGCAACGGCCGCATCGAGCAGGAAGGCACGCCGGCCGAGCTGTACGGCGCGCCGCGCTCGCTGTACACGGCCGAGTTCATGGGCAGCAACAACCGGATCGACGCGCGCGTCGCCGCGATCGACGGCGAATGCGTGACGCTTGCCGGCGACGGCTGGGAAATCCGCGCGATGGCGCGCGACACGTTCGCGCCGGGCCAGGACGCGCAGGCCGTGATCCGCCTCGAACGCGTGCAGGTCGCCGACGGCCCTGGCGCGAACCGGCTGCAGGCCGACCTCGTCACGTCGATGTATCTCGGCGACCGCTGGGAATACCTGTTCCATTGCGGCGACATGCGCCTGCGCGCGTTCGGCCACGTGCCGCGCGCGGCCGGCAAGCACTGGCTCGAATTCCCGACCAACGACTGCTGGGCGTTCGCGAAAGCGGGCTGACCCGATCGCGGCGGCCCGCGCGCCGCCGCGCCTGCACGCCGCACGCCGCACGCCGCGCGCATCGCGTCATGCGACGACATGCAGGTCAGGCGGACGTCTTGCGGCGCCCGCCACGGCCCGTTGCGCGCAGCACCTGTTTCACCCAACCCACAAGAACCAAGGAGACACCGTCAATGAAGTCACGCGCAGAACGTTCGATTCGCACAGTAGTCCTCACGAGCTCGACCGCCGCGGCCTGCATCGCCGCGCCCGCCGCGCACGCGCAGTCGTCCGTCACGATGTACGGGATCATGGATGCCGGCATCGAATACACGAACCACGCGGCGCCGCAGGGCGGCAACTCGTTCAAGCTGAAGTCCGGCAACAAGAACACGTCGCGCTGGGGCCTGCGCGGCGTCGAGGATCTCGGCGGCGGGCTGAAGGCGATCTTCCGCCTCGAAAGCGGGATCGATCTCGCGAACGGCGCCTTCGACGACGGCCCCGACTCGATCTTCGCGCGCCGCGCGACGGTCGGCCTGAAAGGCAAATGGGGCGAGCTGTCGCTCGGCCGCAACTTCACCGTCACCTACGACTACATGCTGCCGTTCGACCCGATGGGTTACGCGCAGAACTACTCGTGGGCAACCTCGTCGATGGCGACGGGCGGCCGCAAGGACGGCCTGTTCACGCGCTCGTCGAATGCGGTGCGCTACGACGGCGAATTCAGCGGCTTCAAGTTCGGCGCGCTGTACGGCTTCGGCAACGTGCCGGGCAGCGTGAAGACCAGCTCGAAATACGATTTCGCGCTCGGCTACGAGACCGGCCCGTTCGCGGCAGCGGTCACGTTCGACCGACAGAACGGCGCGGCCGACAGCGTCACGCCGGCCGATACGGTCAACTACATCCAGGGCATCCACGCGGGCCTGAGCTACGACTTCGGCAACCTGAAGACGATGGCCGGTTATCGCAATTACAAACGCACGTTCCGCACGACGGCGGCGAACCAGTTGAGCGACATGGTCTGGGTCGGCGGGTCGTACCAGTTCACGCCGACGTTCTCGCTGATCGCGGCCGTCTATCACCAGAACATCAAGGGCGGCACCGACGCCGATCCGACGCTGGTGTCGCTGCGCGCGCAGTACGCGCTGTCGAAGCGCACGGTGCTGTACGCGGCCGGCGCGTTCGCGATCGCGAAGCACGATCAGAAGGTCGGCGTGTCGCGCGACGTCAACGGTTATGGCACGACGCAGGTCGGCGTGACGGCGGGGATTCAGCAGCGGTTCTGAGCCCGACGCGGCGGGTGTCCACGGGCGTCTGCCGCCCGCGGCCGCCCTGCTTTCCCCCCACACGCGGCGGCATCACGACGGATGGCCGGTCGTCGCCGCGCGGCTCGTTCATCGCGCTGAGTCCGGCCCGCTGCGGTTCGGTCGCCGCTCACGCGCCGTGCATCATGAACACCGGACGCACGAGACTGTTTGCATCGCCCCAGTGTTCGCCTACAGCCGACAACGGCACGGTACGAGTCTCGATCGCGAGGCCCGCCGGCCCGGCCGCGTCGAACACGCCGCGCACGGAGTCCAGCAAACGCGGCAGCGGCACGCTGCCGAGGCCGCTGCCCATCAATTCGATTGCGGTTGCGCGCAGCACCGCGCCCGGCAGCAGCACGTCCGCGCCGCCGATCGAGCCGATCTGCACGAAACGCAGCCGGCGGCCATCGGGCGCCGCCTTCGCCGCGGCAACCAGCAGCGTCTGCGCACTGGCACCCCACAGATAGTCGAGCCCGACATCCACGCCCGCGCGGAAATGTGGTTCGAGCGCTCGCGCCAGTTGCACGTCGTCCTGCTGCAGCGACACGACAGCATCCGCGCCGGCGTTCAGCAAAGCGTCCAGCGCGACCGCGTTGCGGCCTGTCGCGATCACCTTCGCAGCGCCGAGATGCTTCGCGACCCGCACCGCCAGCCGGCCCGACGTACCCGTTGCGCCGTTGACGAGCACCGTCTCGCCCGCGACGAGCCGCGCACGTTCGGTCAGCGCGGCCCACGACGACATCCCGGGAATCGCGATCGCCGCGGCCGTGACGTCGTCGAGCGCGGCCGGCAGCGGCACGCACTGCGTGTCGGGCGCGATCGTGCGTTCGGCCATTGCGCCGAACGGCGCCGGCGCACCGAAGAAATAGACGCGCTGCCCGTCGTCGAGACGGCCGACGCCATCGACGCCCACGACGAACGGGTATTGCCCGCCGGACGAATAATGCGTGCCCGATGCGCGCCCCTGCGCCAGCCGGCTCAACGCGGATGCCGTCACGTCGATCAGACGGTGGCCCGGCATCGAGCGCGGCGGTTCGAATTCCATATAAACGGGGCGCTCGCCGGCGCCCTTCACGACTGCGGCTTTCATGGTGGCTCCTTGATTCGGGGATCTCGATCGACGGTTGCGACGGTTGCGGCGGACGTCAGCGCGCGTCGAGCCACGCGCGCAGCGCCGGATCGCGCACTTCCATCACGTCGAACAGGCCGAGCGCGCGCAGCGCGGGCAACGCATCGATCGCGTCGGCTTCCGCGCGTGCCCGGTCGGCGGGCGTGGCGCCGGGATCGGTCAGCACGCGCGCGTTGACCAGAAACGCGCCGACGGTGCCCTTGCGGATCGTCGTTCCGCCGGCATCGATCCGGTCGGCATGGTCGGGAAGCATCTGTTCGGCTCGCATCGCGTCGTACTCCGGTTGTCATCGATGGACGCAGTGTAGGCGTGCGAAGCCGGCCGATCTCCGGTATAACAGCCATTCGATACCGCTATCCGGCCATGTCCGATCCGCTCCTGCCCGCCCGATTCGTCACGTCCGACGACGGCCCGTTCGTCGTCGCCGCCGTCCTGTCGCAACGCGACCCGCGCGTGACCGCGCCGCACTCGCATGCGCGCGGCCAGCTCGTCGGTGCGCTGAGCGGGCTGCTGACGATCGGTCTCGACGACCGGGACTGGGTCGTGCCGGCGATCCACGCAATCTGGATTCCGCCGCATTGCCGGCATTCGCTGCGTTCGTTCGGGCCGATTTCCGGCTGGTCGGCGTTCGTCGCCGAAGCACGCTGCGCGGAGTTGCCGGATACGCCGCGCGCGATCCGTGCGTCGCCGCTGCTGCGCGAAGCGGTGCAGCGCGCGGCAAGCTGGGGCGATTCGGAACTCGATGCCGCGCAGACGCGAATCGCCGACGTGATCCTCGATGAAATTGCTGCTTCGGAAGTCGAATCGCTAAGCCTCGCGCGGCCGCGCGACGCGCGGCTCGTGCGCATCACCGACGCGCTGGCCACGAACCTCGCGGACAACCGGCGGCTGGAAGAATGGGCCGAATGGGCCGGCATCGGCGCACGAACGATGAGCCGCCGCTTCGTCGCGGAGACGGGGCTGACGTTCGCGCAGTGGCGTCAGCAGGCAAGGCTGCTGCGGGCGCTGGAGCGAATCGCCGACGGCGTGCCGGTGACGACGATCGCGCTCGATCTCGGGTACGACAACGTGAGCGCGTTCATCGACATGTTCCGGCGCGCGCTGGGGACGACGCCGGGGCGGTATATGGACGTAGCAAGATCAGCAGTCGGAACAATGGTAAGTCAGTCGTAACCCATCCACAGGGCTTGCGCCTGCGCACTCAATTCCGCCATCGCATCCACGATCTCTGCCCCGCAACGCGTCAGGGCAACGGCGCGGACACATCGACGAGCCGCCGCACCGCGATATGGGATCGCATTCGATGCAAGCGATGTCATCCGGTCCTTTTGCGAAACCTTGTGCCAATTCCCCGATTCGTCAGGCAGTGCCTCTGCGTTACTTGGCATATCTGCCACGGCCCCTCGCTCAATATGTCGTGTCACCGTTCTTTTCCGTCGGTCGAGATTCACCCTTGAACTGCGCCGCGAGCCGCTCCGCACTCCTCGCCAGCAGCGTCGTATCGACCCCGACCGCGACGAACAGCGCACCCGCTTCCAGATACCGCCGTGCCGCCGCTTCATCCGCACTCAGAATACCGGGCGCCTTGCCCGCCGCCTTGATCGTCCGAATCGCGCCGTCGATCGCGGCCTGCACGTCCGGGTGCCCCGGATTGCCGAGATGCCCGAGATCGGCCGCAAGATCGGCCGGCCCGATGAACACGCCGTCGACACCTTCGACGCACGCAATCGCGTCGATCGCATCGAGCCCCGCGCGCGTCTCGACCTGCACGAGCACGGCCATCTCGTCGTTCGCGCGATGCAGGTAGTCGCCGACGCGATTCCATCGCGACGCACGCGCCAGCGCGCTGCCGACGCCGCGCATCCCGTGCGGCGGGTAACGCGTCGCGGCAACGGCCGCGCGCGCTTCGTCGGCGCTCTGCACCATCGGCACCAGCAGCGTCTGCGCGCCGAGGTCGAGCACCTGCTTGACGATCACCGGATCGTTCCACGGCACGCGCACGACCGGATGCGACGGATACGGTGCGATCGCCTGCAGTTGCGCGAGGATCGTCGGCACCGTGTTCGGCGCATGCTCGCCGTCGATCAGCAGCCAGTCGAAACCGGCGCCCGCGACGACTTCGGCACTGTACGGGTTCGCGAGGCCGAGCCACAACCCGACCTGCGCGTCGCCGCGCGCGAGCGCGGCCTTGAAGACATTCGAAGGAATCCGCATCGCTCGCTCACTCGAAGTAGCACTGGATCGTCCCGAGCGGGCCGTAGTCGACGCTGAACGTGTCGCCCGGCCGCGCCGCGCACGGCCGCGTGAACGAGCCGCCGAGCACGATCTGCCCGGGTTCCAGCGCGACGTCGAAACGCGACAGACGATTCGCGAGCCACGCGACGCCGTTCGCCGGATGATTCAGCACGCCGGCCGCGACGCCCGTTTCCTCGACCACGCCGTTGCGCGACATGATCGCCGCGACCCAGCGCAGGTCGACGTCCTGCGGCCGCACCGGCCGCCCGCCGATCACGACGCCCGCGTTCGCCGCGTTGTCGGCGATCGTGTCGAACACCTTGCGCGGCCGTTTCGTATCGGGGTCGATCGACTGGCTGCGCGCGTCGATGATCTCGAGCGCGGGCACGACGTAATCGACTGCGTCGTACACGTCGAAGATCGTGCAGTTCGGGCCCGAAAGCCGCTTGCCGAGCACGAACGCGAGTTCGACCTCGACGCGCGGCACGATGAAACGACCGGTCGGGATCGTGCCGCCGTCCGCGAAGAACATGTCGTCGAGCAGCGCGCCGTAGTCGGGTTCGTCGATCTGCGACGTGTTCTGCATCGCCTTCGACGTGAGGCCGATCTTGTGCCCCTTCAGCGTGCGGCCTTCCGCTAGCTTGAGGGTCACCCACGCGCGCTGGATCGCGTATGCGTCGTCGATCGTGATGTCGGGATGGTCGAGCGAGATCTGGCGGATCTGCTTGCGCTCGCGCTCGGCGTCGTGCAGACGTTGCGCGAGCTGGTCGATGATGGCGGTTTCGAGCATGGTCGGATCGGGAATGGGGTCAGCCGGCTCGCTTGTAGCGGGCGTGGATGTTGTTGTGCTTGTACGAGCCGCTTTCGCTGAACTCGGTCAGCTCCATCGACAGCGCGAGATAGCGTTTCGCGTACAGCTCGGCGAAATGCGCCTTGATCGCGTCGAACAGCGCGTCGCACGCGGCTTTCTTCGTGTCGTCGCTGCGGCCCGAGCCGATCTTCAGCGTCACGTGGACGAACGCGTCGTCCTCCGTGCCGTCGGCGACGCAGTAGTCCTGCAGCTCGATCGCGCGCGACCGGATGCCGCCGGTCGGGAACACGCCGCCCTGCGCGATCAGTGTTGCATTGATCGTGCGCAGCAGCGCGGGAATGCGCGCGTCGTCGCGGATATTCGCGGTGTATTCGACGACGATGTGAGGCATGGCAAGTCTCCGGTCGGATGTTCGATGCGGGGCCGCGGCGTTCAGGGCAGCGGGAAGATCGCGTTGATCTGCCCCGTGCCCGAACTCGCGAAATAGTCGGTGACGATCTCGACCGGCTTGTCGTAGCGATCCCAGCCGAGCAGGCCGAGCAGCATCGCCGTGTCGTGCATGCCGCCTTCGCCGTGGCAATGCGTGTTGTACTCGGGCAGCATCGCGCAGAACGTCTTGAAATCGCCCTGCTTCCACAGCTCGACCACGCGCAGGTCGACCTGCCGGAAGAATTCGCGGCTGATCTGGTGGATCGATTCCTCGGGGCTGCCGTTGTCGTTGAAGCGGTGCGACAGCGAGCCGCTCGCGAGGAACGCGACGTTCGAATCGCTTTTCCCGATCGCTTCGAGCAACGCCTCGCCGAAGCGCCGGCTTTCGTCGAGCGTGTGCCACATGCACCAGCCGGCGATCGACACGACCTTGAAGTGCTGGTCGCCGTTCATGTAGCGCATCGGCACGAGCGTGCCGTATTCGAGTTCGAGGCTGTCGATCTCGTGTGCGCGCGTCGCGATCCCGCGTGCGCTGGCCGTCTCGGCGATCAGCCGGCCGAGCGCCGGATTGCCCGGATACGCGTACTGCATGTCGCGGATGAAATGCGGCAGCTCGTTGCTCGTGTACGTGCCCGAGAACCGCGCATTGCAGTTCACGTGATAACCCGCGTTGACGAGCCAGTGCACGTCCGACACGACGATCGTGTCGACGCCGAGCGCACGGCAGCGCTCGCCGATCAGTTGATGGCCGCGGATCGCCGCTTCGCGGCAGCCGTGATGCCTGCCGGGCATTTCCGACAGGTACATCGACGGCACGTGCGTGATTTTCGCGGCGAGGGACAGTTTGCCCATCGTTCAAGTCTCCATATCGTTCGTGCTTCCGGCGAAACGACCCGCGCCCGTTACACGCCCCAGCGCGGAATGTGATGCGAACCCATCGAGATGCACACGTTCTTGATCTCCGCGAACACCTCGAAACTGTACTCGCCGCCCTCGCGCCCGGTGCCCGACTCCTTCACGCCGCCGAACGGCTGGCGCAGGTCGCGCACGTTCTGGCTGTTCACGAACACCATCCCGGCCTCGATGCCGCGCGCGAGGCGATGCACCTTGCCGACGTCCTGCGTCCAGATGTACGACGCGAGGCCGTACGACGTGTCGTTCGCGAGCCGCAGCCCTTCTTCCTCGTCCTCGAACGGAATCAGGCACGCGACCGGCCCGAAGATCTCTTCCTGCGCGATACGCATCCGGTTGTCGACGTCGGCGAACACGGTCGGCCGCACGAAGTTGCCGTTGCGCAGATGCTCGGGCAGGCCCGCCGGCTTGTCCGCGCCGCCCGCGACCACGCGCGCGCCTTCCTGCTCGCCGATGCGGATATAGCCGGTCACCTTCTCCCAGTGCTGGCGCGTGATCATCGCGCCGAGCTGCGTGGCCGGATCGGACGGATCGCCGACCACCAGGTTGTTCGCGCGGCGCGAAAATTCCTGCACGAAGCGGTCGTAGATCGTGCGCTGCACGAAGATCCGCGAGCCCGCGGTGCAGCGTTCGCCGTTGATCGAGAAGATCGTGAACAGCGACGCATCGAGCGCACGATCGAAATCCGCGTCGTCGAAAATCAGCACCGGCGACTTGCCGCCGAGCTCCATCGAATACTTCTTGAGGCCCGCGCGCTCCATGATCCGCTTGCCCGTGACCGTGCCGCCGGTAAACGACACCGCACGCACGTCCGGATGCCGCACGAGCGCGTCGCCGGCGGTCGCGCCATAGCCCTGCACGACGTTCAGCACGCCGGGCGGAATGCCGGCTTCGAGCGCGAGCCGGCCGAGCTGGTCGGCCGTCAGCGGCGACAGCTCCGACATCTTCAGCACGGCCGTGTTGCCGAGCGCGAGGCACGGCGCCGTCTTCCAGGTGGCCGTCATGAACGGCACGTTCCACGGCGACACCAGCGCGCACACGCCGACCGGCTGGTACAGCGTGTAGTTCAGCATCTGGTCGTCGACCGGATAGGTGCGGCCATTCATCTGCACGCACACTTCCGCGAAGAAGTTGAAGTTCTCGGACGCGCGCGGAATCAGCTGCTTGCTCGTCTGCGCGATCGGCAGGCCGGTGTCCTGCGTCTCCAGCGCCGCGAGCATCGGCACGTTCTTCTCGATCAGCTCGCCGAGCTTGCGCATCAGCTTCGCGCGCTCCTTCGCCGGCGTGTTCGCCCATTTCGGGAATGCTTCCTTCGCCGCGCGCACGGCCGCGTCGACTTCGGCCTCGCCGGCCGACGCGACGTCGGTGATCACGTCGCCCGTCGCGGGATTCAGCGTCGTGAAGGTCTCGCGGCTCTCGACTTCGCGGCCGTCGATCCAGTGCTTGATGGTCATGGGTTCTCCTTGGGCGACGGGCTCAGCCGGCGCGATAGTAGTCCGCTTCGGCGACGATCGTGTTCACGAGCCTGCCGATCCCTTCGATTTCGGTCACGACCTCGTCGCCCGGCTGCGTGTCCGCCAACCCCTCGGGCGTGCCGGTCAGGATCAGGTCGCCCGGCGAGAGCGTCATGAAGCTGCTGATGTGCTCGATCAGCGCCGGCACGTCGAAGATCATGTCGCGCGTGCTGCCGTGCTGCGTTTCCCGGCCGTTCACCGTCGTGCGCAGCATCAGGTCGCCCGCGTCGCCGATCTCGTCGCGGCTGACGAACCACGGCCCGAGCGGCGTGCAGGTGTCGCGGTTCTTCACGCGCAGGTTCGGGCGGTAGTAGTTCTCCAGATAGTCGCGGATCGCGTAGTCGTTCGCGACCGTGTAGCCGGCCACATAGTCGATCGCCTCCGCGCGGCTCACGTTGCGCGCGGGCCGGCCGATCACGACGGCCAGCTCGCACTCGTAGTGCATGTGGGTGGCATCCGCCGGGCGCACGGTGCGCGACCGGTGGCCGATGAACGTGTTCGGCCCCTTCAGGAAGATCAGCGGCTCGCTCGGTGCGTTGAACGCGAGTTCCTTCGCGTGGTCGGCGTAGTTGAGGCCGAGCGCGAACGTCGTGCGCGGCGCGACGGGCGGCAGCCATGCGACCGTCTCCTCGGCAACCACGCGCCCCGTGTCGAGGCGGATCGCGCCGTCGCCGGCCGGCTCGGCCGCATGCAGTGCGCCGTTGTAGATCACGCGCGCCGTCTTCATCGTGCCTCCTCCGCAATCAGCGTATGCCGCAGCGTGCCGATGCCGGCCGCGACGATCTCGATCGTGCTGCCCGCGCGCGCGCGCGGCGTGCCGCCGGCGACGCCGAGCAGCAGCACATCGCCGGCGTCGAACGACATGAACGCCGTCACGTCGGCGATCAGTTCGCGCACGGGGCGAATCAGCGTCGCGGTCGACGCCGATGCGGCCACCTCGCCGTCGATCCGCACGGTCAGTGCGAGCGCGTCGACCTCGGCCAGCGCGGCGGCCGGCACGATCGCCGGGCCCAGCGGGCAGAAGCCGTCGCGACACTTGAAGCGCACGGCCGGACGGTAGTAATCGGGATGCGGCACCGACACGTCGCTCGCGAGCGTGAAGCCGTGCACGTAGTCGAGCGCCTGTGCGGCCGGCACGCGCGTGGCGCGCCGGGCGAACACGACGGCCACCGACGCGCCGATCTCCAGCGCATCGACGCCGGCCGGCACGACGACGGCCGCTCCGTCGGCCGCATGCGTGTTGGCCGGCTTGATGTAAAGGATCGGCGCCTGCGGAGGGCGACCGTAAGGCGGTGCGTTTACCGCATCGCCGAGCGCGTCGAGCGCCGCGCGCTCGTTCAGCAGCGCACCGTAGACGGTACCGATGGCGACCGGCAACGGCGGCGCCGCGGCGGTCGTGCAAGACAGCTCCATGCGTCATTCCCCTGCCGCGCGTCGCGGCGCATCGTCAATACTTAACATCTTAAGTAAACAATCGGGTGCTGGCAACCTCGATTACCCTGATACGCGAAATTCACTACCTTCGGCTGTTAAGATTGATGCGTCCCCGTCCACTGCCCACCCCGATGAACCGTACGCTCGACCATCGCAACCTGGCCATGCTGCTGCTCGAGGCCCGCGAAACGCTGATGGGCCTGTTCCGCCCCATTCTCAAGGAATTCGCACTGACCGAACAGCAATGGCGGATCATCCGCGTGCTCGACGGCGAACCGGCGCATGCACTCGAAGCGGGACAGATCGCGCGGCGCTGCTGCATCCTGAGCCCGAGCCTCACGGGCGTGCTGGAACGGATGGAGCGCGACGGGCTGATCACGCGCACGCGCGCACAGGAGGATCAGCGCCGGCTGCTGGTCAGCCTGACGCCGCAAAGCAGGAAACTCGTCACGGAAATCGGTCCGCGCATCGACGAGCAATACCGGCAGCTCGAGTCGCGCTTCGGCCAGGACGGCCTGGAAGACATCTACCGCGCGCTCGACCGGCTCATCGAACTCGGCGGCAACGCGTGATGATGGTGCCCGCTCCCGCCAGCCGCGGGAACGGGCGCCGGTGCAGCGCGGGCGGTCAGTGCATCGCGCCGCGCATCAGCTCGGTCACGGCGACGCCGCGCGACGTGCGCATGCATTCCTCGACGTAATCGATGAACGGCAACGGCTCGAAATCGATTTCGTCGCGCACGCGGCTGTTGTCGAACACGCGATCGACCGTCGCGAATTCCGCGCAGCGCTGCAGCGCCCGGCCGATCACGCGCTCGAGTGCCGGATCGGGCCGCCCGAGCACGTCGCGCACCACCAGCGGCAGCTCGGCCGGCGCGCACGCCGCGTAGCGCGGCGCGCCCGTCATCCCCGCTGCCTCGTCCATCGCACGCACGATCTGCGCGACCTGCGGCGCCTCGTCGCCGGCCGACACGTGATAGAGATCGTGCGCGAGCGTCGGTTTGACGGCCAGCAGCATCGTCGCGCGCGCCACGTCGTCCACCGACACGATGTCGATGCGCGTCATCGGCCGTGCGGTGAAGCGGCGCGCGGCATGCGCAAGCCGGAACATCCAGAACGAGTTCGGCGCGGGCCGCGTGCCGAGCACCGTGTGGCCGACGACGTGCGACGGCCGCACGACGACGAGCGGCAGCCCGAGCGCGCGCAGGCGCTGCTCCGTTTCCGCCTTCGCATGCAGGTAGTCCGCCGCGAGCACCGCACCCGGCAGGCCTCCGCCGTGTTGCGCGACATCGTTCGCCGCGTCGTCCGCCACGACTGCTTCGTGCACGATGCCGCCGCGCCCCGCATGCGCATAGGCCGTGCCGACGTAGACGAAGCGCTGCAGACGCGGCGCCCGTGCGAAGCGTTCGGCGAAGCGCACCGAATCGGCGGTGTCCGCCTGCAGGTGCGCGCCGTCGGCCGGCGACGCATGGCCGGCGCAGTGGATCACGTGCGTCGCGCCGGCGAGGCGCGGCGCATCTGCGCCCTGCCACACGTCGCCGAGCGCGCCGACGATTACGTTCGCGTCGGTCAGGCGCGACGCCCAGTACGGCGTTAGCCCCGCGCGCAGCGCCGCTTCGCGCAGCCGCGCGACGGCGTGGCCGCGGTCCTGCGCGCGCACGACGCACACGATGCGTTCGAGCAGCCCTGCATTGACGAGCGCCGTCAGCACGGTACTGCCGATGAAGCCGGTCGCGCCGGTCAGCACCAGCCGCCCGACGTTCGCCGCCGCGACCGGTGCGCTGGCCGGCGACACGAGGCTCGTCCGCCAGTTCAGCGACAACGCGGTTTTCCAGATCAGCACGATAGTCTCCTTCGAAGAGTCGGCCGGGCCGCGCAGCGCCTGCGGTTGCGGGCTGCGCACGGCTCACCGGCCGGGCCGGAGCTGACACGCGCCCCGGCAGTCCCGATCGGGCGTGCGGCCCGCGATCGCGTCGATCGCACCTCTGGCACGAGGCGGCAGCCGCCGAGGACGGGCGTCCGCGGCACAGGATCGGGAAGTTCCCAGTGTGGGGCCCGATCGCGTGCAAGTCTGTCCCGAAAGTATCGTGAAAGTGTGCCGATTTGTGCGCGATTGTTGGAGTGTGTCGTTCCGGCCGCGCCGTCAAAACGCTGAAACATCGGGGCGGACCGCATCCCGGCGGTGCCGGATTGCGTCGACCGGCCCGGTTTCGGCGGCGGCCCGCGCGCGACAGATCGACGCGCCCCCCCGGCCATGTCATCCCATGTCTCGAACGTCACCGATGCGCGCGTCGACACCGCAATCGCCGATGCCACGTACGTTTGCGCGCGCCGCCGAAATGTCCGTGAATCGTCAGACGTCGTTTCATCTGAAACCGCAATGGACTCAATATGGATTTATTGCGGATTATCGCTTGCGTTTCACACCAGTCTATCTAGACTGTTCAAGTCCAAACGGTCAAATTCGTCCTTTCTTTCAGGAGACGTTCCAATGCGCCTCACCATTCGAATTAATGGCAGCGAATCGGCAACCCGGCAATCCTTCGCGGTACTGTGGGTGGATACCGACGAGGGACTGTGGTCGCGTGAGGCACATCAGGGCATCGATCTTCCGACTTGGGGCAAGGTCCGCGACGTCGAGGGCGCAATGGCGCTCTGCGCGGCCGACGGCGGAAAAGCCGTATGCCAGTTGAAGGGTCTGTCGTTCGGCGCGACGCAGCGCGAACAGGGCCCTGCCGTGCTCGCCGGCAATCATCCCGGCGCGTGGCGGCTGCAGGCCGTCGATCGCTGCACGACCCAGCCGGAATACCGGGAATTCATTTCCGTCGCCCGATAGAAAATTTTTTACGTAAAACGTCTGCGGTTTTCGGGTTTATTCCAGTTTCAGAGATAGTCATTTCGATATTCAGTATTAACGGCGCCTCATTCCGGGGCGCTTTTTATTTTCCGCTATTAAAGAAATAACCGAGGGCCGGGCAATTGATCGCATACCGGCGACGGCCGCGATCGACCGCCAGCGGACACCGCACGCCCGGATCGAGACTCCGCCGAGCGCCCGTCGCTCAGCATCTGCTGCGGCGGCGAAAATCCGCTCGCGCCCCACCTTTCCGGCACCACCTTTCAGCGCTTGCCGGATGATACCGCCCGCCTTTTCACGGGGCCGGAACATACTTTCCCCACACGACGTTTACTCATTTATTACAATCGCATTATTCAGACTGACCCGCCGCCGCCCGGCGGCCCGACCCGGCCATTGCATGAGCGTGAAAAAGAAGACCCACCCCGCCGATCCGTACTCGGCCGCGACGAAGAATCCGATGCTCGCGTCGCGCCTGCCGATGTGGCGCTCGAAGCTGGTCGTGATCGTTGTGTTCCTCGCGTTCGCCGCGCTGCTCGCGCGTGCCTTCTGGGTGCAGGTCGCGAACCAGGATTTCTACGTAGGCCAGGGCCAGAAGCGCTACCAGCGCACGATCGAGCTCGATGCGATGCGCGGGCGCATCGTCGATCGCAACGGCGCGATGCTCGCGGTCAGCCTGTCGACCTATGAAATCTGGGCGAACCCGAAACAGGTCGCCGATACCGACTATCCGCAGATCGCGAAGCTGCTCGACCTGCCGCTCGGCGAGGTCAAGCGGCGCCTCGGCAACGACAAGACGTTCGTGCTGCTCAAGCGGCAGGTCGACGCGGACACCGCGGGCCGCCTCGACAAGCTCGCGATCGACGGCATCACGCAGATCGCCGATTCGAAGCGCTTCTACCCGGAAGGCGAATCGGCCGCGCACGTGGTCGGCTTCACGAACGTCGAAGACAAGGGCCAGGAAGGCGTCGAACTCGCGGCGAATGCGCGCCTGTCGGGCACGTCCGGGCAGCGCGAGGTGATCCGCGACCGGCTCGGCCGCATCGTGTCGGACACGCGCCCGCTCGTTCCCGCGCAGCACGGCGCGACGATCGAGCTGACGATCGACCGCCGGATCCAGCAGCTCGCGTTCAGCCAGCTCAAGACGGCCGTGATCGAGAACAACGCGATCGCCGGCAGCGTCGTCGTGCTCGATGCGCAGAACGGCGAGATCCTCGCGCTCGCGAACTACCCGACCTTCGACCCGAACGATCGCGCGCGCCTCACGGGCCAGCAGTTGCGCAACCGCGCGGTGATCGACACGTTCGAACCCGGCTCGACGATCAAGCCGCTCGTCGTCGCGCTGTCGATCGACGAGCGCAAGGTCACGCCGAACACGATCATCAACACGTCGCCGGGCACCTACAAGATCGGCCCGGCCGTGATCCACGACACGTCGAACCATGGATCGCTGACGGTGTCGCAGGCGCTGCAGAAGTCGAGCAACGTCGCGCTCGCGAAGCTCGCGCTGAACCTGCCCGCCGAAACGATCTGGAACAAGTACCAGGAATACGGGATCGGCCGCGCGCCGGAGCTGACGTTCCCGGGCGTCGCGTCGGGCCGGCTGCGCGGCTACAAGCGCTGGCGGCCGATCGAGCAGGCGACGATGGCGTACGGCTACGGGCTGTCGATGTCGCTGCTGCAGATCGCGCAGACGTATACGGCCTATGCGGGCGACGGCACGCTGCACCCGGTGTCGCTGCTGAAGAACGGCACCGATCAGCAGACGATCGACGCGCATCGCGGCCACCGCGTGACGTCGCCGCAAACGGCCGCATCGATTCGCTCGATGCTCGAGATGGCGGTCGGCGAAGGCGGCACGGGGCGCCGCGCGCGCGTCGACGGCTACCGGATCGGCGGCAAGACGGGTACCGCGCGCAAGCAGGTCGGCGCGACCTATGCGAAGGGCAAGTACCGCGCGCTGTTCGCGGGGATGGCGCCGATGAGCAACCCGCGCCTGATCGTCGCGGTGATGATCGACGAGCCGCGCGGCAAGGGCTACTACGGCGGCACGGTGGCCGGCCCGGTGTTCGCGTCGGTCACGAGCGGCTCGCTGCAGTTGCTCGGCGTGCCGCCCGATGCGCCGGTCGAACCGGAGAAGCCGCAGCCGGCCAAGGCGGTTGCACCGCAGAAGACGGTCGAGGCGCCGAAGGCGGCGGCTCGACCGAAAACGGCTGCCGCGCAGAAAACCACCGCACCGTTGAAGACGGCCGCGCAGCCCGGCACGACCGTGCCGACGAAGGCGGCGGCAAGCTGAAGCCGCCAGGCGGGCGATGCGGCATGCCGCACCGCCCGCGCTCCATCTCCGTCCCCCGCTTTCATCCCACTTTCCAGGAACGCCCCGCATTATTTGAGCGTTCCGGCTGCGCCCTCCTGCAATTCTTTCGCGCTGCGGGCGGTCTTGCCCGCGCGCCGTCAATGCGCCGCCGCTGCTACCGGCTTCACCATCCTGCCGAGCACATGCTCGGTCATCCCGCGCGCGAGTTCGGTCTCGCCCATGAACACGGTGCCGATGCCCTCGCTCGACAGCAGCGCGGCCTCGTCGCCGCTGTTCGTGCACAGCACGACCTCGAGCGTCGGGTTGAGCGTACGCGAGATCTCCACGATCTGCCGCACGTCGAACACGTCCGGCAGCGTGACGACCAGCATCCCGGCGCGCGCGATATGCGCCTGCACGAGCACGATCGGCTCGATCGCGTCGCCGGACACGGCCGCGATGCCGTCGGCTCGCAGCTTCTCGACGAGCTCGCGGTTCTGCTCGACGACGACATACGCGATCCCGCGCTCGTCCAGCGCATGCGCGATCCGCGTGCCGACCTTGCCGTAACCGACGATCACGACCTGCCCGGTCAGGTGCGTCTGCGGCGTCGACATCGGCAGCGCGGCGAGCGGATCGTCGCGCGCCTCGAGCTTGCGCGCGAACGCCGAATGCTTGCGGATCCACGCGAGCGCCGGATCGATCATCGCGAACAGCAGCGTGTTCATCGCGATCGAGATCAGCGCGACCGCCAGGATCAGGCTTTGCCCCTCGGCCGACAGCAGCCCGAGCGCACGGCCGAGCCCCGCGAGGATGAACGAGAATTCGCCGATCTGCGCGAGGCCCGCGCCGACCGTCAGCGCGGTATTCAACGGATAGCGGAACGCGATCACGAGCGCGACCGCCGCGAGCGTCTTGCCGACCAGCACGATCGCCGCGACCTCGATCACGTGCAGCGGCTCTTCGATCAGCACCTTCGGGTCGAACAGCATCCCGACCGAGATGAAGAACAGCACCGAGAACGCGTCGCGCAGCGGCAGCGTCTCGTCGGCCGCGCGCCGGCTGAATTCCGACTCGCGCATCATCATCCCGGCGAAGAACGCGCCGAGCGCGAACGACACGTCGAACAGCTTCGCCGCGCCGAACGCGATGCCGACCGCGGCCGCGATCATGCACAGCGTGAACAGCTCGCGCGAGCCCGTGCGCGCGACGAGCCACAAAATGCGCGGGAATACGCGCTTGCCGACCACGAGCATCAGCGCGATGAACGCCGCGACCTTCAGCATCGTCACGCCGAGCGTGCCCCACACGCTGCCGCCGGCCGCCTGCACATCGCCGGGCGGCGTGCCGCCGAGCAGCCCCGCGACGGGCGGCAGCAGCACGAGCACCAGCACCATCACGAGATCCTCGACGACGAGCCAGCCGACCGCGATGCGCCCGTTGACCGTCTCGACGAGCCCGCGCCCCTCGAGCGCGCGCAGCAGCACGACGGTACTCGCGACCGACAGCGCGAGCCCGAACACGAGCGCCGCGCCGAGGCTCCAGCCCCACGTGAGCGCGAGCCCGCCGCCGAGCAGCGTCGCGACGGTAATCTGCACGACGGCACCCGGCAGCGCGATCTTGCGCACCGCGAGCAGGTCGCCGAGCGAGAAATGCAGGCCGACGCCGAACATCAGCAGCATCACGCCCACTTCGGCGAGCTGCTGCGCGAGCGACAGGTCGCCGACGAAACCGGGCGTGCCGGGGCCGATCACGATCCCGGCGAGCAGATAGCCGACGAGCGGCGGCATTTTCAGCAGCGACGCAAGGTAACCAAAGATCATCGCGAGACCGAAACCGGCCGCGAGCAACGCAATCAGGCTGACATCATGGGGCATCCCCCCTCCCGAGCTCTTGTAACTATTTAGTAAGGTTCAAGAATGGAAGGATAAGGGATGAGGCGGAACAATGGCGCGCTACCGCGAAAATTTCGCGCGGCGGCGCGCGCCTTTGCGGGGTGCAACCCCGGCGCAACGGCAGGCGCCGCGCGGGCTCGGCGGCGCCTTGAAGCGGCTCGGACAGGCGGGGCTGGCGCCCCGCCGCCCCGTCAGCGCGACGCTTGCGGGAACCGCGCGCCCGGCGGCGGTTCGGGGCGGGTCGACGGCACGCTCTTGCGCACCTTCGCGACCTGCGCGGCCGTCACCGGCGCGCCCGTGTTGCCCCAGCTCGTGCGCACGAAATTCGACACGTCCGCGACTTCCTGGTCCGACAGGCGCCAGCCGAACGGCGGCATCGTGAAGGTCGACGGCGCGGTGTGCGTGCCCTGCAGCGCGCTGCCTTCCAGCACGACGTGGATCAGCGACGTCGGATCGCCGCCCTGCACGACCGGGTTGCCGGCGAGCGCCGGGAACACGCGCGTGTAGCCGTGGCCGTCGCTGCGGTGGCACGCCATGCAGTTGTCGCGATAGACAGCCGCGCCCGGCTTGCTCGCGTCGCCGGCCTGCAAGGCCTTCGCGGCGGCCGCGTCGTACACGTGCGGCTGCTCGCCCTGCACGCGCGGCGGCAACGTCTTCAGGTAGCGCGCGATCGCATTCAGGTCGTCGTCGGTCATGTGCTGCATGCTGTGGCCGACCACGTCCGTCATCCCGCCGAACGCTGCCGTGCGCAGCGTGCGGCCGGTCTTCAGGAACTGCACGATCTCGGTTTCCGTCCACGTGCCGAGCCCGGTGCGCGGCTCGCCGCGCAGGCTGGTCGGCACCCAGCCGTCGATCGCCGCGCCGCCGGCCAGGAAGTCCGGGCCGTCCGCGTCGGTCAGCCCGCGCTCCTGCATCGTCGCCGCGCGCGGCGTGTGGCACGCGCCGCAGTGGCCGAGCCCCTGCACGAGATACGCGCCGCGCGCGACCGCCGGGTCGGTGTACGGCGCCGCGTCGAACGGCTTCGGCGACGGCGCGAACATCTTGCGCCAGATCCCGAGCGGCCAGCGCATCGACAGCGGCCATACGATGTCGACCGCGCGGTTCTCGTGCTCGACGGGCGCGACGCCGTGCATGAAGTACGCATACAGCGCCTTCATGTCGTCGTCGGTGAGGCGCGCATAGGACGGGAACGGCATGGCCGGATACATCGTGTCGCCGTTCTTGCGCACACCCTCGCGCACCGCGCGGGTGAAGTTCTCGAACGTCCAGCCGCCAAGCCCGGTTTTCGGGTCCGGCGTGATGTTCGTCGAATAGATTCCGCCGATCGGCGTGTCGAACTTCAGCCCGCCCGCGAACGGCTTGCCGCCGCTCGCCGTGTGGCATGCGATGCAGTCGCCCGCGCGGGCCAGGTATTCGCCGCGCTTGACGAGGTTCGCGTCGGCGGATCGAGCCGCAGGCGCGGCCGCCGGGCCCGAAGCCGCCGCGGGCGCAACCGCCGGTTGCGCGAAAGCCGCGGTGCCCGCGAGGCCGAACGCGGCCCAGGCCGCGCCGGCCGCCAGCGCGCGCCGCACCGGGGAAAGGCGGCGCGCGGCGTTGTGGTTCATCGTCCTCTTCATGCGGTCACCAGCGGGGCGGGATTCTTCAGGTATTGCTCGCGGATCGCGCGTGCCGACCAGTAGGCCAGCGCCGCGATGATCCCGGTCGGGTTGTAGCCGATGCCCTGCGGCAGCGCCGACGCGCCCATCACGAACACGTTGTGCACGTCCCAGCACTGCAGGTAGCGGTTCAGCACGCTCGTCTTCGGGTCGGTGCCCATGATCGCGCCGCCGACGAGGTGGGTCGTCTGGTACGCGCGCGAATCGAAGTGCTTGCCGAACTCGCGCGTCGACACGCCGATCGCCTTCGGCCCCATCGCTTCCGCGATCTTCTTCATCTGCCCGGTCACGTACTGCGCCATCCTGATGTCGTTGTCCTTCCAGTCGAAGGTCATCCGCAAGAGCGGCTGGCCGTACGAATCGCGATAGGTCGGATCGAGGTCGAGATACACGTCGCGGTACGACATGTTCGTGCCGTGCGCGTCCATCGAGATCGTGTGCGCGTAGTAGTCCTTCACGGACTTCTTCCACGCCGAGCCCCACTGCGGCGTGCCGGGCGGCGTCGCAATGCCGCTGATCGGCTTCGCGCCGGCCTGGTTCACCCACAGCGGCGAACCGCCGACGAAACCGAGCGGGCCGTGGTCGAAGTTGTCCGCGTTGAAATCGTCCACCGCGACGCCGTTGCCGCCCGCGCCGATGAACGGATTCGTGTAGGTGTCCTTGTCGAAGAACGCCTTGATCGTCGACAGGTTCTGGTACGCGAAATTGCGGCCCACGACGCCTTCGCCCGAGATCGGGTCGTACGGCTTGCCGATGCCCGACAGCAGCAGCAGGTGCACGTTGTGGTACTGGAACGCGGCGACGATCACGAGATCGGCCGGCTGGTGCACTTCGCGCCCGGCCGGGTCGACGTAGGTGACGCCCGTCGCGCGTTTCTTCGTGTCGTCGAGGTCGACGCGCAGCACGTGGCACTTCGAGCGCAGCTCGAAGTTCGGCGCCTGCTTCAGCGCGGGCAGGATGTTCAGGTTCGGCGACGCCTTCGAGTACATGTAGCACGCGTAGCCGCTGCAGTAGCCGCAGAAGTTGCATGGGCCCATCTGCACGCCGTACGGGTTCGTGTACGGGCCCGACGTGTTCGCCGACGGCAGCCGGTACGGATGCAGGCCGAGCGACTGCGCCGCGTCGAAGAAGCGCTGCGCCGAATAGGTATTGAGCTGCGCGGGCAACGGGAAGTGGTTGCTGCGGTTCGCTTCGAACACGTTGCCGTCGCCGACCACCTTGCCGCCGACCTTGTACGCCTGCCCCGACGTGCCGAACACCTTCTCGGCGAAATCGAAATGCGGCTCGAGCTCGTCGTAGCTGACGCCGGTGTCCTGGATCGTCATCCCGGCGGGGATGAACTTCTTGCCGTACCGCTCTTCATAGTGGCTGCGCAGGCGCAGCTCTTCCGGCGTGATCCGGAAGTGCACGCCCGACCAGTGCAGCCCCGCGCCGCCGACGCCCTCACCCGGCAGGAACGCGGCGAGCTGCCGGTACGGCAGCGCGGTGTCCTGCACGCCGTGGCGGATCGATACGGTCGTCTTCGACAGGTCGACGAACAGCTTCTTGCGGACGTTGTAGGTCAGCTCGTCGATCGTGTTCGGATACGCGCCGTCCGGATAGGTGTCGCGATACTCGCCGCGCTCGAGCGCGACGACCTTCAAGCCCGCTTCGGTCAGTTCCTTCGCGAGAATCGCGCCGGTCCAGCCGAAGCCGACGATGACCGCATCGACATGCGGCTTTTTCTCTGCGGCCATCAGGTGCGCTCCCCGTTGATCGAGACGGGGCCGTACGGATAGGGCTTGCCGTTCTGGTTGACGAAATCCATGAAATCCGCGCGCGCGCCCGGGAAGCCAATCATCTTCCACGCGGCCATGTCGCGATTGCCGCCGTGCACCGGATCGCAGAAGTAGCCTTCGCGCGTGTTCTGCAGCAACTGGCCGAAGAACACGCCGGGCGGCACGTCGTCGATCTGCGCGCCGCCCTTCTCCAGCGCGCCGAGCACGGTGTCGCGCGTCGGCGCGTCGAGATCCGCGAACGCGTTGCCGTGGGCCTTTTCGCAATAGCGGTTGACGGCCGCGATGCCGAGCCGGTAGATGTCGCGCGGCACGAGCTTCAACTGGTAACCGAGCTCGGGCACGCCCTGCTGGAACGGCCCCTGCATGTACCACGTCGCACCGTGCGCGTACGGCGTCTCCATCTGGCGGTCGATGAATTCGGGCACGCCCGATTCGAGCGCGCCGGGGCCTTCGGCGTCGGCCGGAATCAGCCGGTCGACGGCAGCCTGGACGAACGCCCACTCCTTCGCATCGAAGAAGGTCGGCTTGTACGGGGCGCGTTCGGCGCTGGCGGAAGCGGCGGGCACGTTGCCGGCCGTCGTCGCGGATGGCGACGACGCGCGCAGGTCGCAGCCGGCGACCGACGCGATCGGCACGAGCGCGACCGACGTGCGCAGGAAACGGCGGCGCGAGTTGGGTTTGTCAGGTGGCGTGGACATGGTCGGATGTTGATCGTTGGGGATCGGGGGCCGGACGCGCGCATTCCGCATACGGCGGGTCCGGCACGGCAGCCGTGCCGCATGCGGCCGGCCGTCCTGTTCATTCGTGTGTTGCGAACAACCTCGATGCGGGCGCCGGCCGCGCAATGCGCGACGGCGCCGTCATGCAGCCGCGTGCGTGCCGGTTCCGGCGGCGCGGATCGACCTCTTCGCGGGCCTTATCGTCGGACAAATACCGGCCTGCCGGCCTGGATCTGCCCGCCATCGCCATGACCATGTTCAACCTGGACGCCGCGCTTGCCACAGCAGGCGCGACGCGCACGGCCCTCTCTCGGGTCCGGCGACGAGTGCCGCGAATTATATATGGAACCGGTTCCATTGCTAGATGGTTCGATGCAATTCAATGCATCGAAAATTGCAACAATCGAAAAATCCGGGAGCGGGAATGCGCAAGGATGGCGCGCTCGCCGGCCGAGCCGCGCGCCGGGCAGGCGATCGGCCTGCGTCGGGCGGAACCGACGGCTGTCTGTTTCCAGCCACGCGGCGCAACGCGTCGGTGCCGGTTTGCACGGTGCTCTGGTAGCCCCCGCGTCTCATGAATACACAGAAGAACAAACCGCCGGTGCATCTGTCGCCGGACATCCGGACTGCATTGGCCGTCGGCACACGCTACGGCGTGCCCGCGATTCTCGAAGTCGATGCGCAGCACATGCACCGGCAAGGCCACACGTTCTTCGTCGCCGAAAACGGCGTATGGCTGACCGACGCCGTGCCGGCCGAATATCTCACGCAGATCGACACGCCGGCGCGCTGAGCCGCACGCCGCTCACCGCGGCCAGAACATCGACGCAAGCGACAGCGCAAGCGCCGCGCAAAGCGGCGAGTAATACAGCGTGTCCATCCGCGCGAAACGCGACCCGCGAACCCGCTTGAAGAAGCCGACATAGCGGAAATCGCCGACGGCCCGCACCGCGAAGATCAAGGCGAGCGCAACGACCGCGAATGCGATCGTGTCGGGATACGCGTTCCGCCCCAGCCAGCCGGCACGCGCGGCGACCACGCATGCGCCGGCCAGCAGCGCCGCCGCGACGGCAAACGTGCCGACGGCGGTCGGCCGCAGCAGCGGCATGCCGTCCTGTTCCGGAATGGCCGCACGCTTGCCGAGCCGCCCGCCAAACGCCCAGTAGACGTGAACGAGCGCGATCGCGCAAAGCGTCGGCACGCTGAAATACGCGCCGGTCATGTCGATAAATGTCCTCGTCTCGTTGTCTCGTCGTTTTGCCGGAAGATTCCGGCACGCGGCCCCGGCCCGCGACACGCAAGACGATACCGAAACCCGGCATCGCGCGCATTGCGGCGTCCGGTCGCAGCCCGCCGCAGTGCGTGCTGCGGTGCAATGCGCAGACATCGTCGTGCCGGCCGCCCGCTTGACTTCCCTCAACGCACTACTACGCTGGTATTCCAGTACTGCGGTCGGCATGCCCCAGCGCGACCGGCCGCACGCGCATCGTTCGCCGCGCGGCGCACATGCACGACAACGATAACGAAGGCCATGGAGGCGACTCATGCTGATCGGTGTGCCGAAGGAGATCAAGAACCACGAATACCGCGTCGGCCTCACGCCGGCCGGCGCGCGCGAACTCACGCGGCACGGCCATACCGTGCTCGTGCAGCGCGGCGCGGGCACGGCGATCGGCCTGCTCGACAACGACTACACGGCCGCGGGCGCATCGCTGTGCGACGGCGCCGACGAAATCTTCGCGCGCGCCGACATGATCATCAAGGTCAAGGAGCCACAGCTGGCCGAATGCGCGATGCTGCGGCGCGGGCAGATTCTCTATACCTACCTGCATCTCGCGCCCGATCCCGAACAGGCGGCCGCGCTCGTGAAGTCCGGCGCCGTCTGCATCGCGTATGAGACCGTGACGGCGCCCGGCGGCGGCCTGCCGCTGCTCGCGCCGATGAGCGAGGTGGCGGGACGCATGTCGATCCAGGTCGCGGCGACCCACCTCGAAAGCCCGCGCGGCGGCCGCGGCCTGCTGATGGCCGGCGTGCCCGGCGTGCCGGCCGCGCACGTGGTTGTGCTCGGCGCGGGCGTGGTGGGTACCGGCGCGCTGCAGATGGCGGTCGGCCTCGGCGCGCGCGTCACCGTGCTCGACAACAACGTGAACCGCTTGCGTCAGCTCGACCTCGTCTTCGCCAACCGGATCACGACCGTCTGCTCGAATGCGCATACGATCGACGAAGCCGTGCGCGAAGCCGACGTCGTGATCGGCGCGGTGCTCGTGCCCGGCGCATCGGCGCCGCGGCTCGTCACGCGCGACATGATCGCGACGATGCGCACGGGTGCCGTCGTCGTCGATGTCGCGATCGACCAGGGCGGATGCTTCGAGACCTCGCATGCGACAACGCATGCGGACCCGACCTTCGTCGTCGACGGCGTCGTGCACTACTGCGTCGCGAACATGCCCGGCGCGGTCGCGCGCACGTCGACCTTCGCGCTGAACAACGCGACGCTCGGGCATGCGCTCGCGCTCGCCGACAAGGGCTGGAAGCAGGCGATGGCCGACGATCCGCACCTGCGCGCGGGCCTGAACGTCTGCGACGGACACATCACGTACGAAGCGGTCGCGCTGGCGCTCGGCCTGCCTTATGTGCCGGCCGCCGGCGTGCTGGCATGACATGAACGCACGGCTGGCAGCACGCGTTGCCAGCCGTCTTCACGCACCCTTCGACCGGCTCCGCTTCGACCCGCCGCCCCCACCCATCGTGCGCGCGAGCAGCGGCCGCAGTTGCGCGAGCGTGCGCGTGTTGAGCACGTCCGGCCGCGTGAGCCAGCCGCGTCGCGCCTGATCGACGCCGTACGCGAGGTTGTCGAGTTCGTCCACGCTGCACGCATCCGAGCCGATCGCGACCGGCACGCCGGCCTTCGCGGCCTCGCGGCACCAGATGTCCGGCAGGTCGAACCGCCGCGGCTGCGCATCGAGTTCGACGAAGCAGCCGCGCGCCGCGGCCTGCGCGATCACGCGCGGCACGTCGAGCTCGCATGCGTCGCGCTCGCCGAGCATGCGGCCGGTCGGGTGCGCGAGTATCGTGAAATGCGGGTGGTCCATCGCGCGCAGCATGCGGTCGGTCTGCGCGGCGCGCGACAGGTCGAAGCCGTCGCGTACCGCGCCGACGACGAGATCGAGCCGGCCGAGCATCGCGTCGGGCATGTCGAGACTGCCGTCTTCAAGAATGCCGGCTTCCACGCCCTTGAGCAGCACGAAATCGTCGAACGACGCATTGACGCGATCGATCTCGTCGAGCTGCCGCGCGAGCCATTCGAAGCCGTTGCGGCCGCCGTCGGCAGGCGGTGCCCGGTCGGTGACGGCCAGGTACGCGAGCCCGCGTGCGCGCGCCGCGTCGGCCATCGCACGCAGGCCGTCGCGGCCGGCCGATGCGTTCGTATGCGCATGCAGGTCGCCGTGGATATGCTTGCGCTCGACCAGCGCCGGCAGCGTGCCCGCGCGCGACGCGTCGATCTCGCCGCGATTCTCGCGCAGTTCGGGCGGCACGACGTGCAGCCCGATTGCATCGTAGACCGACGCCTCCGTCGTGCCGGCAATCCGCTCGTCGCCGCGAAACACGCCATATTCGTTGATCTTCAGCCCGCCGGCCTGCGCGATCCTGCGCAGCGCGATGTTGTGCGCCTTCGATCCGGTGAAGTAGACGAGCGCCGCGCCGAACGCATCGGCGTCGACGACGCGCAGGTCGACCTGCAACCCGCCGTCGAGCACGACGCTCGACTTCGTCTTGCCGTGCGCGAGCACGCGCGCCACCTTGTCGTAACTGACGAACGCGTCGGCGACCGCAACCGGATCGCGTGCGGTGGCGAGAATGTCGAGATCGCCGACCGTCTCGCGGCGGCGGCGAAAACTGCCGGCCGGCACGACCTTGCCGACGCCTGCCACCGCGCGCAGGCGTTCGAGCAACGGCGTCAGCGCTTGCTCGGCATCCGGCAGCAGGAAACGCTGCGGTTCGCGCTGCAGGCGCTCGTCGATCGCTTCGAGCAAATGCGCTTCGGTTTTCGCGCCGAAGCCCGGCAACTCGCGCACGTGCCCGCTCTTCGCTTCGACGCGAAGCTGTTCGAGCGAATCGACGTGCAGTGCGTCATGCAGCGCCTTCACGCGTTTCGCGCCGAGCCCCGGTACGTCGAGCAGCTCGACGATCGCGCCCGGCAGCGCGTGGCGCAGCGTTTGCTGCAGTCCGCAGGTGCCGGTCGCGGCGATCTCGCGCAGCTTCGACGCGAGATCGGCCCCGATCGACGGAATCTTCCCGAGATCGTCGCCGTTCGCGATCATCGTCGGGATGTCGCGCCCGTAGTCGGCGATCGTACGCGCGGCGTTGCGGTAGGCACGCACGCGGAACGGATTGGCGCCCTGGATTTCGAGCATGTCCGCGATCTCGGCGAACACGGCCGCGCACTCGGCATTGTGGATCGGCATGATCGGCGTGGCTCCCTTCCACGTGGATGGCGCCGCACGCGTGCGCGACGGCGTCTGCCCGCCCGGCGCCGCATGTCGACGCCGCCGGGCGCCCGTTCGTCATGCTACGCCGGCCGCGCATCGCGTGCAGCGCGAAAGCGGGATCGCGAGCGCGACGTCAGAGCGATGCGCGCGGTGTCGTCGCGTAGCGTCGCTCGTAGACCGACTGACAGTGCGTGCAGCGCTCGGCGGTCGGGCGCGCGAGCAGGCGCTCATAGTCGACCGGCGCATCGCAATCGATGCATTCGCCGTAGCTGCCGTCGCGCATCCGCAGTTGTGCGCGTCCGATCGCACGCAGTTCGGTCAGCTTCATGCCGATCAACGCATGATCGACGTCGACGAACAGATCCGCGTTCGCCTCGTCGCCCTCGTCCGGCGACGCGCCGGCAAGATCTGCATAGGATTCCGACGCGCGCTGGTCTTCGCTCGTGCGGATCTCCGCACGCAGCATCTGCTCGCTTTCCTTCAGCCGCTGTTGCAGCATCTGCCGTTGTTGTTGGTCGAGCGCCATGGCCGTCTCTCCTGTTCCGGGTTCCGCGCGGAAAGTGTGGCGCGCGGTGTCGCGCCGGTGCGCGGCGGATAGACACGACCGGCGCCGCCGCGCCCGGATATGCGCCCGGGCGCATGAAGCGCCGGATGCATTCGACGCAGGATAAACCCATTGAACACGCGTGTGTTGACCGGAATCAGCGCGGCGCTCGCCGCATGCTTGCGGAAACTGGGGACGGACGCGAAAACGCGCCATCGCCGGATTCGTCCGATGCAAACGCCGCGAAGGATCGCTCGATCCGCAGCGCAACATGACGTCATCGCACGTCAGGCATCGGCACGAACGATGTCGAGCAATGCGCGCGCCGAGCGCTGCCAGCTGTAACGCTGCGCATGCTCGCGGCCCATCGTGCGCAGCCGCGCACGCAGTTCGGGATCGTCCATCACGCGCGCGATCGACGCCGCGATATCCGGCGGCGAATACGCATCGCAGAACAACGCCGCTCCGCTGCAGACTTCCGGGAGTGCGCCCTCGTGCGACACGACGACGGGGCAGCCGCACCGCATCGCCTCGAGCGGCGGCAGCCCGAACCCTTCGTACAACGATGGAAAGACGAAGCAGCCGGCATGCTCGTACAGCGCCTTCAGTTCGCCGTCGGTCACGTAGCCGGCCCACGTGATGTATGGGTCGTCTTCGCGCAAGCCGGCTGCCCGTGCGCCGAAGATCTTCGCATTGGCGCCGCCCGCGATCACGAAGCGCAGCGTCGGATGCGACTCGCGCATCAGCGCGATCGCGGCAAGCGCGCGCACGAGATTCTTGCCGGGCGCGAGCGACCCGACGAACAGCACGTAGCGGTCCGTCTGCAGATTCAGCCGCGACAGCACGCCGGAGTCGGCATCGATCCGGTCGATATGATCGACTGCGCCCGGCACGACCGACAGGCGTGCGGGCGGCACGCCAAGCCGCGCGGCCAGCCGCGCCCGCGAAAAATGCGAGACCGTCACGATATGGCGCGCGCGCCGCTTCAGGATCGAGAACGCAAAGCGATACCACAGACGGAACGCGAGCGAATAACCGGCCGGCAGATCGAAAATCGCCGCATCGTGAATCATCAGCAGTTGATCGCGCTTCGCCAGCGGCCCGATGTTGCACAGGCTCAGCAAGGTCCGGCCGCGCGTCGTGCGCGGCAGCGTCCATTGTTCCCAGAGCGCGCCGTGGCGGCGACCGGAGGCCTGCGACCGCGCGCCGTCCGGCAATGCCGCCGGATCGTGATCGGACGGCACGACCAGCGCCGGCGCATCGTCGGCGTTCGCGATGCGCGCGAGCTCGGCCGTCAGTTCGTATGCCACCCGCTGAACGCCCGTCATGCGCTGCGCAGTGAATTTTCCGTTGATTGCGAGGCCGCGCAACCGCGCGGTGTGCGCGGCTGTGCCGACGCCCCGTTTGGCGCGCGCTTCCTGCAATACAGGTGCGCCTCGCTCCCGAATCGACGTTGACATGATCGTGACTGTTCCGATGGCTGCGGCGCGATTGCGCGCCGCCGGACACCCCGTTGCGCGGGATGCTGCTGTGCCGTCAGTGTGTCCGCCGCCTGCGATCCGGTCGGTACGTTCGACCGCACAACGCACCGCTTTCCGGACGATTCGCGATCCTCAGAAAGCGTTGCGCCCGATGAAGCCGCGCACGACCGTCAACAGGATGATCTTCATGTCGAACCAGAAGCTCCAGTTCTGCATGTAGAACAGATCGAACTTCACGCGCGCGGCCATCGCCTCGACCTTGCGCGTCTCGCCGCGATAGCCGTTCACCTGTGCCCATCCGGTGATGCCGGGCCGCACGCGGTAGCGGTACATGTAGCAGTCGATCAGCTGCCGATAGAAGTCGTCGTGCTCGATCGCATGCGGACGCGGCCCGACGACCGACATCTGCCCGAACAGCACGTTGAAGAACTGCGGCAGCTCGTCGAGCGACGTGCGCCGCAGGAACGCGCCGACGCGCGTGATGCGCGAATCGTTGCGCGACGCCTGCCGCAGGACGCCCGGCTGTGCGCGATGCACGCGCATCGTCCTGAACTTCAGGATGTCGAACTCGCGACCGTCGACCCCCTTGCGGCGCTGCCTGAACAGCACGGGCCCCGGCGAAGACAGCTTGACCGCGATCGCCAGCATCGACAGCAGCGGCAGCAACGGAATCAGCACGCCGAACGCGAACAGCCGGTCGAACGCGAACTTCGCCCACAGCTCCGGCGCGGAGCGCGGCGTGGTCGCGAGATTGATCGCCGGCATGCCGAGCACGTCGGTCGCCGAGCGATCGACGACGGCCATCTGCCGCACGTCGGGCAACAGCCGCAGCTCGACGAATTCGTCGCGCAGCTCGCGCACGATGCGCTGGATCCGCCACTCGTGCGACATCGGCAGCGTGAGCCACACCTCGTCGATCGCGCCGCCGCGAATCATGTCGCGCAACGCATTCCAGTCGTCGATCACCGGCACGCCGCCGATGCCGCCCGCGGCGGCCGGCGCATCGTCGTCGAATACGCAGGCCGCGACGAACGGGCCATTCGATGCAAGCTGCATCCGCTCGATCGCGACGCGCCCGTAGGCGGTTGCGCCGACGACGGCGACGCGGCGCTGCCGCGCGCGCGGGTCGTCACGCGTCAGCGCGAACGCCAGCAGCGCGGCGCGGCCGAGCAGCAGCGCCGCGTCGCCGGACAGCACCGTGCGCACGATCCAGCGTGTCGTGACCGTGCCGCCGCGGTTCATGATCCACATCGTGGCCGCCACCGTCAGCACGCTCGCGCAAACGACGGCCACCATCGTCTGCGTCGGCAGGTGTGTGCTGCCGTGCGGCGCCACGCCGCCGCGCACGGTGCGCAGGTGGCGCGGCAGCAGCGCCACGGTCAACACGCACAGCAGCGCGATCGCACCGCGCTGCGCATCGGACAGCTCGCGCCACGCAAGGCCCGACGCCGCCTGCGCAGCGAGCGCCCCCGCCAGCACGAGCACGACGTCGGCCGCCGCGATCGCGGCACGCCGCATCGTACTCGTTCCACCGGACCCCGACTGCATCGTCACGCACCGTGTGCCGGAAATCCGCAACGTACCTCCTGGATGCGGGGGCGCACCGGCGTCGACCGCGCATTTCCGCGCGTGCCGAGCAAGCGGCGATAGTCGGCACGAATCAGGTCGTAGCATTCGCACGCGTGATGTTCGAGGCCGTCGCGGTCGAGCACCGTGATGCGGCCGCGGCGCTGCCGGATCAGCCCGGCTTCCTGCAGGTTGCCGGCCGCTTCCGTCACGCCTTCGCGCCGCACGCCGAGCATGTTCGCGATCGTTTGCTGCGTGACGGCCAGCTCGTCGCCGTCGATCCGGTCGTGCGCCAGCAGCAGCCAGCGGCTGAGCTGCTCGCTGACCGAGTGATGCCGGTTGCACAGCGCGCTGCGCGAGATCTGCGCCATCGTCGCCTGGCAGTAGTTGAGCAGCAGCCGGTAAGTCTCGGGCGACCGCTCGAATTCGGCGCGCATCACGCAGGTCGGTACGCGATAGGCCATGCCGCCGATGCGCACCTCGACCCGGTTCGACGCGGCGACACCCCCGACCAGCGTGCCAAGCCCGACCACGCCCTCGCGGCCGACCACCGCCACCTCGACCATCGCACCGTCCTCCATCAGATGCTGCACCGACATCATTGCCGTCGTCGGGAAATGCAGATGGCGCATCGGCTCGCCGACCCGGTCGAGCATGCCGGCCTTGATCCGGACCAGTTCGAGATGCGGTGCGATGTTGCGGATGCTGTCCTCCGGGAGGGCATCGAGGATGGCATTCGCCGAGTAGCTCGAGTGAAGATGAAGCATGTATGTATCCCTTTTATGTCCGCGCCGCGTTTAGCCGCATGCACGGAACTCGTTATCGCGATGCGTGCCCGGACGTTCACAGCGGTTGCGGCCACAACCCTGAATCCGGCTGCCCATCGGCTTGTCACTTCCGGATTGAGTCGATCGTTCCGTTTTCGACACGCCAGCCCGAATAAGCGATTTACGTGCCAATACCCGTCCGTCCTTAATATATGAATCACATCCGATTTAGATCGACCGAATAACCCACCTAAAACCGAAAAAAGCGTCTCATTTCCGGACACTCTTCCGCGCGACGGACACCGTTCCGCATTCGACTGATCAATTTGCGCACCGGATCGGAGCCGTCGCAGCGGTGCCGCGAGGCTTACCGGTCATATACTTACAGCCGATTTTCAATTGTTTCCGTGATGTGCCGGACAGCACGCGCCAGCGCCGCCACGCTTCACACGGTCGTTTGAAACTGTCTCAAATTTGAATCGGCACACTAATTCCAGGCTATGTCTGATATCGCACATATCGCATGCAAGCCATTGATTCTTATAGAAAGTCACGCAACCCCAGTTTATTTGTCAAATAATGTTCAATGCTCGCGCGGCAATTTCCCGGACGATGCATGGCGTCGGCCGATTGCTTCGCGATCGACATTGAATGGTCGACCAGCCTGCCATTCCAATCGCGGATGATTAATTTCATGACAAATGAACCATCAAATCCGGATAACGTTTTCACCCAATCAAAACCGTCAAACTTTGTGAAATGACGCAATGTGAAATTGGTTGAATTCAATTGCGTGTTAGCCTTCGCGCAGCATCGTCATTCGAATTTCGCTGAACACAAGTCCGCACGAGCGTGCGAAATTCCCTTTTCGGGAGTATCGCCGCGACAGCGCGCGACCGCCACCCTACGAGGATGCGCCGTGACTCACCAGGCCCCCGACGTCGTCGCGCACGCGAACGGCATGATCGAGCTTTCCCACAGCTTCGATGCGAACCGGTTTCTCGCGGCCGTCGACCGCGACGAGCTCGCCACGCTGGTCCCCCACCTTCAACTCGTTCACCTGGAATCGGGGCAGGTGCTGTGCGAACCCGGCGAAATGCTCGCAGCCGTCTACCTGCCCGTCACGACGGCGATCTCGCTGCAGTACGTGTCGTCCGGCGGCATGACGCTGGAAGTCGCGGAAATCGGCAGCGAAAGCGTGGTCTGCGACGACGTGATCGGCGGCAGCGGCCGGATGCCGTGCCGTGCCGTCGCCTGCCGCGACGGCTTCGTCTACCGGCTCGACCGTCGCGTGTTCGCGGCCGCGTTCGACGCATCGCCGGTGATCCGCCATCTCGTGTTCGTCTGCGTGCGGCTCTTGATGGCGCAGGTATCGCAGATCACGTTCTGCAGCCGTCATCATGTGCTCAAACATCAGTTATGCAGATGGTTCCTGCTGGCGTACGACCGTACGCGCAGCATCGAGATCCAGGTGACGCACAGCATGCTGGCGCAGATGCTCGGCGTGCGGCGGGAAACGGTCACCGATGCCGCCGGCGAAATCCAGAAGCTTGGCCTGATCCGGCAATACCGGAGCTCGATCGAGCTGGCCGACCTCGACGGCCTCGAGAAGATGTCGTGCGGCTGCCGCGCGATCGTGCGCGACGAGATGAAACGCATCCTGTCGGCCGATTCCGGCGTGCCGGCCGCATCGCGCGCCTGATTGCCGCGCCGATTCGTGCGGCGCCTGCATGCGGGGTTAGCGGTTTGTAGGGTGGCGAACAGAACGCCGAGCGTGCGAATGGTCTACTGATGCCGGACTGCCGGGGGGATGTCAGCGCAATGCGCGCGTCTGCCCGAGCGGACGACACCACGCACGCCGGAGCCGCACGTGAAAAACGAAATCAGAACCATCCTCAAGCACGTCGCCCACCTCGAAGCCGCGATCGATTCGATCGGCGACGGGGACGACCTCTACGAAGCGGGCCTCTCCTCGCTCGACACGATCCAGTTGATGCTCGCGATCGAGAAGCAGTTCAACATCGAGATTCCCGACGAGATGCTGAACCGCAACCTGTTCCGCAGCATCGACGCGCTCGCGGACACGATCGCCACGCTGCAACGCACCGAGCATTCCGCATGAGCGCGCTGCTTCCCGAACTCGCGGCCGACAGCGAATCGCATCGGCTCGACGAGGCCGCGCACGCCGTCGCGCAGATCGCCGCGCAGCACGCGGATGCGGTCGACCGGGACGCGCGCTGCCCCGTCGAGGCGATCGAGGCGATGCGCGCGCGCCGGCTGCTGGGCGCGATGGTGCCGACCCATCTCGGCGGCGCTGGCGCGTCGCTGCAAGACATCGCGTCGGCCTGCTCGATCCTCGGCCAGGCCTGCGCATCGTCGGCGATGGTGTTCGCGATGCATCAGATCCAGGTCGCCTGCATCGTCGACCACGCCGTCGACCAGGGCTGGCACAAGCTGTTCCTGCAGCAACTCGTGCGCCGCCAGTGGCTGCTCGCGTCGGCCACATCGGAAGACGGCGTCGGCGGCAACCTGCGCGCGAGCCAGTGCGCGCTCGAAACCGACGGCAGCGAATTCCGGCTGCGCAAATCCGCGCCGACGATCTCGTATGGCGACTATGCGGACGGCATCCTCGCGACCGCGCGACGCGACGCGGAAGCGCCGGCTTCCGAACAGGTGCTCGTCACGCTGCTGCGCGACGGCTATACGCTCACGCGCCGCGGCGAATGGGACACGCTCGGGATGCGCGGCACCTGCAGCAACGGCTTCGCGCTCGACGCACAGGGTGCCGCCGTTCAATGCCTGCCGGTGCCGTTCGCGAAGATCGCCGAGGAAACGATGGTGCCGGTCTCGCACATCCTGTGGGCCGCGGTCTGGATCGGCGTGGCCGGCGACGCGTTCCATCGCGCGCACCAGTTCTTCCGCGCGCAGGCACGCCAGACCGACGGCGCGCCGTCGCCCGCGTCGCGGCGCATCGCCGAATCGCTCGAGCTGATGCAGGCGATGCAGGCCCGCGTCGACAACGTGCTGCGGCTTCATGCGAATACGCCGGCCCGCTCGTGGTCCGCCGGCATGGCCTGGGCCGCCGAGATCAACACGCTGAAGACCTACGTGTCGTCGACCGCGCTGGAAGTCGCGCAACAGGCGATGATGATCTGCGGGATGGCCGGCTACAAGCAAGGCACGCCGTTCAGCATCGGCCGCCACATTCGCGACCTGCAGGCGGCGCCACTGATGATCAGCAACGACCGCATTGCCGCCAACACCTCGAGCCTGCTGCTCGCGCTGCGTCCTGCGACGCTGGAGAAACATTCGTGAACGATCGCCTCGCCGTGCCCTCCGCCGCCGCCTCTCCCGCCGACGCGCCGCTCGACCGCGCGGGCGTCAACCCGCTGCGCGATGCGCTGATCGACGCGGGCCTGCTGGTCTCGACCGGCATCCAGGGCCTGTTCGGCCGCAGCGAACGGTTCGAGTGCGTCGTCGAAGCCCTCGACGCGCTCGTCACGCGCCTCGGCGCGGATCAACAGGCCGAAGTGCTGCGCTTCCCGCCGGCGATGAGCCGCACCGAATTCGAGCGCAGCGAATACATGAAGAGCTTCCCGCAGCTCGCGGGCAGCGTGCATGCGTTCTGCGGCGACGAGCAGCAGCACCAGCGCCTGTTGCAGTGCCTCGATCGCGGCGACGACTGGACGGAAAACCAGAAGCCGACCTACGTCGTGATGACGCCGGCCGCGTGCTACCCGGTCTATCCGGTCGTCGCACGCGCGGGCGCGCTGCCCGGCGACGGCCGGATCGTCGACGTGTTCTCGTACTGCTTCCGCCACGAGCCGTCGCTCGATCCGACCCGCATGCAGTTATTCCGGATGCGCGAATACGTGCGGATCGGCACGCCCGAGCAGATCGTCGCGTTCCGCGAGACGTGGATCGAGCGCGGCACGCGGATGATCGACGCGCTGCGCCTGCCGAACGCGATCGATCTCGCGAACGACCCGTTCTTCGGGCGCGGCGGCAAGATCGTCGCGAACAGCCAGCGCGAGCAGAACCTGAAGTTCGAGCTGCTGATCCCGATCGAGCACGACGACCGCCAGACCGCGTGCCTGAGCTTCAACTACCACATGGACCATTTCGGGCTGCTGTGGGACATCCGCACCGCGACGGGCGACGTCGCGCATACGGGCTGCGTCGGCTTCGGCCTCGAACGGCTCACGCTCGCGCTGTTCCGCCACCACGGCTTCGACATCGACGCGTGGCCGCGCGAGGTCCGCGACGTGCTGTGGGGCACGCGATGAGGTTCGTTTCCCGCGACGGCGAAGACGCGTCGTTCGACGACGTGCGCCACCGCGCGCGCCACTACCGGCCGCACCCGCTGCACAGTCAGGAGATGGTCTGGAAGCAGACCAACTGCTACGTCGACATGTGGCTCGAGGTGCTCCGGTGGTGGGGCTTCAACCCGTACGCGGCGCTGCCGTTTACGATCGCGCTCGATTTCGAGGGCGACCAGTTCACGTTCTTCAAGTTTCCGCACGACGAACTGGAGCGGCTCTACGGCATCGTCGTGCAGGAGCACTCGATCTACGAGCCGCTCGACCGGCACATCGAAACGCAGGTCGCGCGCGGGCACCTGATGATCGTCGAGGTCGACGCGTGGTTCCTGCCCGACACGCGCGGCAGCAGCTATCGCACGCAGCACACGAAGACGACGATCGGCATCGACGCGATCGACCGCGCGAAGCGCCAGATCGGCTATTTCCACAACAGCGGCTATTACGTGGCCGAGGATTTCGACTACAACGGGCTCGTCGGCAGCAGTTCGCCGATGACACTGCCGCCGTACGTCGAAATCGCGAAGCTGCGCTTTGCGCCGCTCGACGAGCGCGCGCTCTGCGAAGCGTCGCTCGCCGCGCTGCAGCGCCACCTGCGGCGCCTGCCGGTCGTCGATCCGATCGCGGCATTCCGGCGGCAGTTGCAGACCGATGCGAAGACGCTCGCCGATGCGCCGCTCGAACACTTCCATGCGTACTCGTTCAATTCGGTGCGGCAGCTCGGCGCGAATTTCGAACTGTTCGGCCATTACGCGCGCTGGCTGCAGGCCAGCGGCTGCGTCGGGCCGTTCGCCGAGATCCGCGCCGCATGCGACCGCATCGCGTCCGAAGCGATGGTGCTGGAGTTCCGGCTCGCGCGCGCCTGCGCACGCGGCAAGGAAGAACGCGGCGATTCGACGCTCGAAGCGATCGCGGCCGCCTACGTCGATCTCGTCGCCTGCGCGCGGCAGATCGGCTCGCCGCAGCGGCACGTGGCGCCCGCGACGCCCGCGCGCAGCGACGCGGCGCCCGTGCCGGCCATGCGGTGACGCGCGCGCGTGCCCTGCCCGCGTGGTCGATGCTGGCGACGGCCGCGGGCGCCGCGCGGGAACCGCGCGATCTTCCGGCCGACGGCGACGGCTGGATCGCGGCGCCGGTGCCCGGCACGGTCGCGCAGGCGCTCGCGCTGGCCGGCCGGCTCGACGAAGCGGCGTCGCTCGACGAACGCGATCACTGGTACCGGATCGAACTGCGCGGGCGCGGGCCGCGCGTGCTGCGCTTTCACGGCCTCGCGACGCTCACGCAGGCGTGGCTCGACGACACGCCGATCCTCCGCTCCGACAGCATGTTCGTCGCGCACGACGTTCCCGTATCGCTCGACGGCACGCACCGGCTGACGCTCTGCTTCGGCGCGCTCGCGCCGCACCTGCGCAACGCGCGCGCGCCGCGCCGTGCGCGCTGGCGCACGCGGCTCGCCGAGCCGGCGGCGCTGCGCACGGTCCGCACGTCGCTGTTCGGACACATGCCCGGCTGGTTTCCGCCATACGTGCCGACCGGCCCGTGGCGCCCCGTCGACGTACTCGATCCGGCCGACGGCTTCGTTCCGGTCGACTGCGACCTGCGTGCGCGCGTCGAAGGCGACACGGGTTGGCTCGATGCCGAACTGACATTTGCCGCGCCGTTGCCCGACGCGCTCGCGGCAAGACTGTCGTGCGGTGAACACCAAGCGACGCTCGAACGCGCCGGCGCCGACCGGCTGCGCGCGAGCGTCGCGGTGCCCAACGTGCGCCGCTGGTGGCCGCATACGCATGGCGAGCCGGCACTCTACGAGATCGCGCTGCATATCGGCGACGAACGGCGGCCGCTCGGCTCGACCGGCTTCCGCACGATCGAGATCGATGCCGGCGCCGACGGCAAGGGTTTCGGGCTGCGCATCAACGGCGTGCCCGTGTTCGCGCGCGGCGCATGCTGGAGCAGCGCCGCACCGCTTGCACTGCACGCGGACGACGCCACCTACGGCCGCCTGCTCGGGCTCGCACGCGACGCCGGCTTCAACATGATCCGCGTCGGCGGCACGATGACCTACGAGGCCGACGCATTTCACGCGTGGTGCGACCGGCTCGGGCTGCTGGTCTGGCAGGACTTCATGTTCGCGAACTTCGACCATGCGCTCGACGATCCCGCGTTCGCGGACAACGTCGACCGTGAAGCCGATCAATTCCTCGCGCGCCACGGCGCGTCGCCGTCGCTCGCGGTGCTGTGCGGCGGCAGCGAGATCGCGCAACAGGCGGCGATGTCGGGGCTCGGGCCGAAGCAGCGCTTCCTCGAGCTGACCGCCGAGCGGCTGGCCGGCCATGCGGCCGCGCGCCGGCCCGACGTCCCGTATGTGCCCGATTCGCCCGACGGCGGCGTGCTGCCGTTCGCGCCGCGCGAGCGCGTATCGCACTACTACGGCGTCGGCGCGTACCTGCGCCCGCTCGACGATGCGCGCCGCGCGGACGTGCGCTTCGCGAGCGAATGCCTCGCGTTCGCGAACGTGCCGTGCGATGCGACGCGCGCCAGCCTCGGCTGGCCCGGCGTGCACGAGCCGCGCTGGAAAGCGGCCGTGCCGCGCGACCCCGGCACGTCGTGGGATTTCGAGGACATTCGCGACCACTATCTGCAGACGCTGTACGACGTCGCGCCCGACCGGCTGCGCCGCGAGGATCCGGCACGCTACTTCGAACTGTCGAGGGCCGCGATCGCGGACGTGATGCGCGAGACGTTCTCCGAATGGCGGCGCACCGGTTCGCGCTGCGCCGGCGCGCTCGTGTGGCAGTTCCAGGACGTGATGCCGGGTGCCGGATGGGGTGTGATCGACGCCACGCACCGGCCGAAATCGGCGTGGTATGCGCTGCGCCAGGTGTTGCAGCCCGTGCAGGTGCTGCTCGTCGACGAAGGCTTGAACGGGCTCGACGTGCATGTGGTCAACGAGCGCCCGGCGCCGCTGTCGGCGGCCGTCGAACTGGTCGCGCTGCGCGACGGCCGCACGCCGGTCGCGCGAGCCGGCTGCCCGGTGCGGATCGCCGCGCACGACACGGTGCGGATCGGCTCGGCCGAGTTGCTCGGCCGGTTCTTCGACTGGACCTATGCGTACCGTTTCGGGCCCTGCGAACACGACACCGTCGTCGCGACGCTGCGCACCGACGACGGCACGCTGCTGTCGCAGGCGTTCCATTTCCCGTCCCGCACGCATCCGGCCGCGCTGGCGCGCCGCGAACTCGGGATCGAAGCGTGCGTGTCGCGCACCGGCGATACGTGGCACGTCGACATCGACACGCGGCACGTCGCGCGGCACGTGCAGATCGACGCGCCGGGTTTCATGCCGCGCGACGACTGGTTTCATCTCGCGCCCGGCACGCCGGCGCGCGTCGCGCTCGTTCCGCTGGAAACCGCCGGGAAGATTCGGGACGCGGACGGCGGGCCGCCTGCCGTGGAAATCCGCGCGGTAAACGCCGCGCGAACGGTACGCGCCACGCAGGCCGGTTGACGCGACGCTCGCATGCGCCATGCGCCGCGAGCGTCGCAATTCGAACGTCAGTCGGACGAGCCCGTGCCGCGCGGCCGCTCGATCCCGTACGCTTCCATCCAGCGATACAGCGTCGCGCGCGACACGCCAAGCTCGCGCGCCGAAGCCGCGACGCGCCCGCGCGTGCGCAGCAACGCGGTTTCGATCGCCTCGCGCTCGATCGACTTGCGGATGTCGGCCACGGACGGCGACGCCGCATCGAGACAGTATTCGAGCTCGAGATCCCGCGCGGTGATCAGGCGCCCTTCCGTCATCACGACCGCGCGGCGCACGCGGTTGATCAGTTCGCGGACATTGCCGGGCCAGTCGTGCTTGTAGAGTGCGGTGATCGCGTCCGTCGAGAAGCCGCGCACGCGATGACGCGCATCGCCGCGGAAGCGTTCGAGCATGTGGTGCGCGAGCAGTTCGATGTCCTTGCCGCGCGCGCGCAGCGGCGGCTGGTCGATGCGCATCACGCACAGGCGGTGGAACAGGTCCGCGCGAAACCGCCCTTCCTCCATCGCGCCGCGCAGGTCGACGTGCGTCGCCGATACGATCCTGACATCGACCGGCACCGGATCGCTGCCGCCGAGGCGATGGATCGAGCGCTCCTGCAGAAAACGCAGCAGGCTCGCCTGGCTCTCGTGCGGCAGGTCGCCGATCTCGTCGAGCAGCAGCGTGCCGCCGTTCGCGGCCTCGACATAGCCGATCTTGCGCGCGTTCGCGCCGGTAAACGCGCCGCGCTCATAACCGAACAGCTCCGATTGCAGCAGATGCGGCGGAATCGCGCCGCAGTTGACCGCGACGAACGGGCCGTTGCGCCGCTCCGAATGACGATGGATCGCGACGGCCGTCAGCTCCTTGCCGGTACCCGTTTCGCCGAACACGAACACCGGTGCGTCGGTGCGCGCGAAGCGCCGCACCGTGTCGAACAGCCGCAGCATCGCGCTGCAGGTGCCGACGATGCCTTTCTCGTCCGATTCGAGCTGTTCGCGGTCGCGCGCGAACAGGCATTCCATGCCGTATGCATGGCCGACCGTATCGGCGATCCGCTGGTGCGACGCGGGCAACGTGACGTAGTCGAAGCAATAGTCGCGCAACAGCGCGCGCACGTTCGGGGAAGCGGTCTGGCCGACGTCGACGAGCGCGACCCACACGACGTCGCGCATCGATGCACAGGTCGACGCGATGCTGCCGATCGCATCGGCATGGCCGCCGCTCAGGTCGAGAATGCCGCAGGTGATTTCGCCGGGCGTATTGCGCAGCTCGTTCGCATGCTCGACGATCGACACCTTCCAGTCGCGTCGGGCCAGTTCCTTTCGCAGCATGACGGACGGCGACTGCGTCCAGTAAATCAGCGGACGCTGCCCGTTACCGCTTCCCCCGCCGGCGCTCTTATCGCGCGTTATTGGCATATTCATAACGAACCATCATTTTCTCCACTCCGCGAACCGTTCGCGTGCGCTGCGGCCGGCGGCACATGGCTGCCTGTCCGCGCTGCGTTTCTGCAGCTTTGGCGAAGATCGAAACTGCACACGGCGAGAGCCCCCGGAGGTCGAGCCGGATGTCATCCGGCCTCGTTGTCATCGAACTCGAAGGGAACGCGCGGCCGCGGGAGCCACGACGTTCCGGCTTTGATGCGACGCGCCGTCAGGCGGCGCACGTCGGCAAACGGGAAATCCGTCCGCAGGTGCGTTGCGTCGTACACGACAGTCGCCAGTCGCCAGTCGCGCCCGATGCCGAACCGGATGGCCGCCAACCCGCTCCCGGAATGACCGCCGTATTTCATCCGTTCGTGAATCTACACCCCGTTTCGAGATGGCCGTGTTACCAAAAGATAAACATGATTCAGCCCATTACGCCACCGGTCGGCCCGCACAACACACCTTTAACCACTGAAATTTGATTATCTATGACTATTCCCGTCAATCAGTGGCAAATCCCACTTTTCGGCAAGATCGCTACGTCCATTGCCCGCGATTTTCTCCGAAATCCCGGAATAAATCCGGACGTCCCGCTCGGCGAGTCGATAATCGCCGCGCGCATGCCCCGTCGGCACCGCACGGCGAACGCACGCGCCCGGGTCGTCCGTTACAGCGCCGTAACCAAACGCCAGCGCCGCCGGTCAGGTCCGCAGTGCCGCCTCGCGTTGCCGGGCCTGCCGATCGTGCAGGTTGCCACGGGCCGAAACGCCGTCGCCCGGCGTGAAACCGGCGGTGCCGGCCATCTCCTCCTGCAATGCAGCATAGCCATCCATCACGAAGCGCGTGAGCTCGCCCCGGAAACGCGCCGAGCCGAAGCATTCGGCATTTGCGCGGCACGCGTGCGGATCGAACGAACCGCGCGGCAGTGCTTCGAAGCGGGCTAGCGCGTCGACCAGCGCGTCGACCGTCTGCGCGCGGTAGAACAGGCCCGTCGCACCGGCGCACGGCCACGCGCGCACCGACTCGCGCACGCCGCCCTTCCCGTAAGCGATCACGGGCGTGCCGCACGCCTGCGCCTCGACCGGCGAAATGCCGAAATCCTCTTCCGCCGCGAACACGAACGCGCGTGCGCGCTGCAGGTGGTCGTGCAGCACATCGAACGGCTGATAGCCGAGCAGCGTGACGTTCGGCCCGGCAAGCGCGCGGATCTTCGCCATTTCAGGCCCGTCGCCGATCACGACGAGACGGCGCTCCGGCGTACGCGAAAACGCGTCGACGATCAGGTCGATCCGCTTGTACGGCACGAGCCGCGACGCGGTCAGGTAGAACGCGTCCTTGTCCGTGCGCAGCGACAGATGGTCGACGTCGACCGGCGGATAGATCACCGTCGCCTCGCGCCGGTAGGTCTTGCGGATGCGGCGCGCGATGAAGTGCGAATTCGCGGCCACGCGATCGACGCCGTTCGCCGAGCGCGCATCCCAGTTGCGGATGTAATGCAGCAGCGCCCGCGCGATCGCCGATTTCGGCCCGCGCGCGAGCCCCGCCTCGTTCAGGTACTGGTGCTGCAGATCCCACGCGTAGCGCACCGGGGAATGCACGTAGCTGGCGTGGAACTGGTCCGGGCCGCTCAGCACGCCCTTCGCGACCGCGTACGAGCTCGACAGCACGATGTCGTATTCCGACAGGTCGAACTGTTCGATCGCGAGCGGAAACAACGGCAGATAACTGCGGTAGCGCTTGCGCGCGAACGGCAGCTTCTGGATGAAGGACGTGCGCACCGCGCGGCCGCGCAGGCAGTCCCGATCCTCGAGGAAATCGACGAGGCTGTAGATATCGGCCTGCGGAAAGCAGTCGATCATGTGCGCCAGCACGCGTTCGGCGCCGCCAGGCACGACCAGCCAGTCGTGAACGATCGCGATCTTCAAGTACTGCTCCCGGTTCTTCATTCACGTTCGATGTCGGCAGACCGCGCAGTGCGGCCGCCGTGACGTGCCAATTATCGGAAAGCCCCGGCACGGCCGATGTGTGCTACCGCACATTGCGCCGCTGTCGGCGTGCGCATTGCCGTGCAGCACGCCGGCCGCGCGAAACCACGGCGTGAGTGCGCTTTCGAACAGACCGGCGCACGCGGCATCCGCATCATGACCATTGCCGCACTGCACGGAACGAACGCGTCCGTGCGGTACAGCGTGCTGAAGGCTTCACGCGAGGACCGCATCATGGAATGGCATTGTTGTGAATTCGAACATTTGAGCGCCGTCGATCTCTATGCAATCCTGCGCGCGCGCAACGCCGTGCTGGTGGTCGAGGACGCACACACGCATCTCGACATCGACGGCAAGGACGCCGGCGCGCTGCACGTGTATGCAAGCGTGCGCAACGGCGACACGGCGGAAGTCGCGGCCTACGCGCGCATCCTGCCCGGCGACGACATCGATCCGGATGTCGTGATCGACAAGGTACTGACAAGCGAGGCGTGTCGCGACGGCGATACGCTCGAACGCCTGATCGAACGCGCGCTGACCGCCGCGCTGGCCGCGTGGCCGGACGCCGCGCTCCGCACGCACGTTCCCACGCCGCGCCAGGCGTTCTACAAACGCTTCGGATTCCGCAAGGCGTACGGCCCGTATCTCGAACAGGGCGCGCCGTTCGTCGGCATGATCCGGCCGGCCGATCGCGCCGCCGGTGCGCTGCGTCAACTGCTGTCCCGGGCCGTTTCGACGCCCCGGCCCCGAAACAAAGACGTGCTCGCCGACGGCCGCGCGCACAACCGGCTGCCCGCCGATACCGGAGCCAATCGATGACCCGCACCCTCCGCCCGGTTCCCGAACCCGGCCTTCCGCGCATCCTGCCGGTCATCCTTGCCGGCGGCTCGGGCACGCGCCTCTGGCCGCTGTCGCGCGAGCAGTATCCGAAGCAACTGATCGAGCTGACCTCGAACGAATCGCCGCTGTCGGCGACGGCGCGCCGCCTGAACGGCATCACGAACGCGTCGCTCGGCGACACGCTGCTGCTGGTGTGCGGCGAACAGCATCGCATCATGAGTGCCGCGCAAGTGGTCGACCGTGCGGCGCCGGCGCGCATCCTGCTCGAGCCGGCCGCTCGCAACACGGCACCGGCGCTCACGCTCGCCGCGCTCGACGCGAGCGCGCTCGCGGACGATCCCGTGCTCGCGGTGATGCCGGCCGATCACGTGATCGCCGATGTCGGCGCATTCCAGGACACCATCGCTCGCGCGGCGCGTTACGCGCAGGAAGGCGCGATCGTCACGCTCGGCGTACTGCCTCGCCGCGCGGAAACGGGCTACGGCTATATCCAGGTCGGCGAGCCGCGCACCGGCCGCCACGGCGGACAAGGCGGCTATTCCATCGGGCGCTTCGTCGAGAAACCCGACGCGACGCTCGCCGAACGCTACCTGCAGTCGGGCGACTACTGGTGGAACAGCGGGATTTTCGTCACGCGCGCGTCGGTCTGGCTAAAGGCGATCCGCACACTGGCGCCCGCGATCCATGCAGCCTGCGAAGCGGCGTGGCGCGCGGGCGTCGCCGAGGATCCGTTCTTCCGGATCGACGCGGCGGCGTTCGACGCCTGCCCGTCCGACTCGATCGACTACGCGGTCATGGAGCGCCTCGCCGAAAGCAGCGAGCTCGGCATCGAAGGGATCGTGGTGCCGCTCGCGGCCGGCTGGTCGGACGTCGGCACATGGGATGCGATCTGGGAAATCATGCCGAAGGACGATCAGGGCAACGTCGCGCGCGGGCCGATCGTGTTCGAGGACACGCAGGACAGCTTCGTGCGCTCGGAGGGGCGGCTCATCGCATGCGTCGGGATGAAGGACGTCGTCGTGATCGAAACGCCCGATGCGGTGCTGGTCGCAAACAAGCACGACGTGCAGCGCGTGAAGAACATCGTCGCGCGCCTGAAGAGCGACCGGCGTCCGCAGGCGAGCGAGCACCGCAAGGTTCAGCGTCCGTGGGGGCACTACGATTCGATCGATCTCGGCGAACGGTTCCAGGTGAAGCGGATCGTCGTCGAACCGGGCAAGCGGCTGTCGCTGCAGATGCACTATCACCGCGCCGAACACTGGATCGTCGTGCGCGGCACCGCGAAGGTGACGCGCGGCACCGAGACGTTCCTGCTCAGCGAGAACGAATCGACGTACATCGCCGTCGGCGAGGTGCATCGCCTCGAGAATCCCGGCCGGATTCCGCTCGAGATCATCGAGGTGCAATCGGGCAACTATCTCGGCGAAGACGATATCGTGCGCTTCGACGACCAGTACGGACGCGCGGTCGTCGACGCGCTGCCGGAAACACGTGCGGTGCCGCCCGCTTCGCGGGAACCGCATGAGCGGGCCGTCGAAGGAGACGTCGTGCGGTAAGCGCGGTAAGTGCAGGCCGTGCACGCCGGCGCGCATATGGTGTCGTCAATCGATGCCGCGCTGCGACCAGCGTGCCTGCCTCAGCGATTTGCGCACGCGCGGCAACTGCGACGTGTCCGCGCCCACCGCCACGCCTGTCGCGAGCGGCTGTACGACCGCCGCCCCGCACTGCCCCACCTTCGATCCTCCTGCATTCGGGTGGGCGGTGGCGCAGCCTCCTCCGCCACCGCCCACCTGCACCGGCATCCCGCCGACCGCGGACAACCGGTTATCCGCGATCCGGTATTGCGACACGTTTCCCCATACGCGAATGCCGGCGAACCGCGCGCGCGAAACGCGGTTGCCGACCACGACCACGCGCGTCACCGAGCCCGACCATGTACTGACGTCGATCGCGGCCTGCTGCGTCAGCGGGCGCGGATCGGTGCGCGCGGTGGCGGTCTGGATATCCGAGATCTCGTTGTTCTCGACCAGCACGCCGGACGCGCCGTAGGTCCGGAAGCTGTCCTCCTGCGCGACGAGAATGCCCGCGCTCACCTGCACGTCGCGCACGACGTTGTTCGAGATCGTCACGTCCGCGCCGCCGACCACCGTGATCCCGCGCCCCCACGTGTTGCCGTCCAGCGAGTTGCCGGTGATCAGCACGTTGCGGCTCAGCACGTCGTCGTCCCGGTAGCTCACCACGGCAATCATATCGTCGCCGGTACCGCGCACGACATTGCCCTTGACCAGCACATTGCGCGCGCCGCGCGTCATGTGAATGCCGTCCGCGAGGGTCGACAGCACCTTGTTGCCGACAATCGCGACATCCGCTCCACCAAACACGAATATGCCCGCGCTGGCGCCGCCGTCGATGACGTTGTCGAGCACTTGCACGTCGTGCCCCGTCACCTCGACCTTGGTCGACTCCGGCGTCGCGAGACGCGTCGTGCCGGTCCCCATGATCTGAAATCCAACGAGCGTCGTACCGTCGCCCCGCATCTCGATCGTCTGGTCGCCGGGGACGGTCGCAATCAGCGTCGCGCCGAAACCCGACAGCACGACATGCGGCTGCCGCACGAACAGCGAACGGCCGACGACATACCGCCCTGGCGCGAACACCAGCCGCTGGCCCGACTGCAGCGCGTCCAGCGCGCGTTGCAGCTCATCAGCCTGATCGGCTGCGTCCGAGGCAGGATGAACGAACGCATCCGGTACGTACGCATGAAGCGCACCCGGTTCGGGTGCCCCGGCAACAGCCACGGCGAACCCCGGCCACGATAACCCGCCAGCCATGATCATGCCGGCGATCACGGTGCATACGCGAGACGGATACCGTGATCTCAGCATATCGAATCATTTCCCTGGAACAACCCGGCGCACGCGCAATACACGCGCTCGAACCGCCGCATGCTCGGGAAGCGACATTGCCCCTCTCCACGAAATCCCGGGAACTCCGGCAAACGGATCAACCATTCGCATCACCAGACGCCAACACACCACTTCCTCGACGCGAAGTGAGCGTATGCGCAAGCTTCACAAATGGAGCTTCACACAATCGATAGCCGGCCCATGACAATGGAATCAAAGGCACGACAGGTACGATCATGTAAAGACCGAGAGGCCATCCAACGATATGAAAGCGCTGACACAACCAGAATGCCACGAAAAGCGGAAGACTGTGCAACAGGTAGACCGAGTAACTGATCTTGCCAAGCCATGAAAGCATGCGGATACGAAGCTTCAGCAAGGTTGCCAGTATCGCGAATGTCGCAATACCAATCATGTAAGCGAGCGAAATCGGCAGGTGAAACATGTTGTGATGTCGCCAATCACTGATGGCCCCAACAAGCGCAACACCGACAACCGGTATCGTCACATAGGCTAGCGCAGATCTGTAAGTTATAGATATATTGGACAGCGCACCGCTTCTTGCCCATCCAATACGTAGCAATTGAGAAGGAGTCTCGTACGCCTGGCGAAAGCAGGCGCCCCAAAACATGATTCCAAGATGATACGGCATGGTCTTGTACTGGCTAAGAAGATCGGCCGGAAAGAGTTTCAATTCGAGAGTTAGCACAAACAGTCCGCATAACCCGATAGTGACAAGACACAAATGTAGCATCCGATGAAGTGCACCGCACCAGAACAAAATCAGACACAATCCGTAGAAGTACAGCTCCGTCTCCAGCGTCCAGCCATGCGGCAAGATCAGGCTTTCACCAAATGCAACCGGAATCATGGTCACATTTGCCAGAAAGCCATGAATGTCCATTTCTTTATCGAACAAGTACCAATGAACAAAATATCCAGCAGGAAGAGCCAACCAATATGCAGGATATAGTCGAAGGAATCTCCGAATGAGGAACCGCTTTGTCCCCGCACCAATCTCACCGTGCAGACTGGTAGGAATCAGCATTCCGCTAATTGCGAAGAAAATTACCACACCGATTCTCCCGAAATTCACGGAGCGTTGCAGTGTGTCAAGCACATACTGGGAGCCTGCAAGGGGAACGAACCGTTCAGCATAGTGCGTCCATATGACGAGTATCACCGCAACGGCGCGCATGGCATCGATATGGTGAAACCGCTCCGAACTCTTTGCCTTCGACATGACTGAAATGTTTGAAACCCAAGGCCAATCAAAAATATTCGATCAAAAATGCAACCATGACAATCACTCTTCTCACAATCACATCGCGATTTCAATAAAACCAATCAAACCACATCACCCCGCAAGCGCAAATTTACGGAACAGAGGAGCGCTTCTCGTGTTCTCAAACAAGTGATCGCTCGCGATGATCGTGCGTGTTTCGATAATTTATTTCATAGCCCACACCTGCCAACGACGAAAACGCAAGCTCGACGAGATAATTCAATATTGCCTCGCCGGCTTCAATTCAGGTTTGAGTTTTTCGCATCGACCCAATACCACCAAGCGAGCGCGAGCAATGCATAGAAATCTGTCCGCGAACCGAACATCATCCAATACTCACCTTGCTGAACGGCGAAGGTTGCATATGAAAAGACCTTCGCCATCAGCCATAGCATCACGACCCCGCCACGCATCGCAACCAGAATCTGCAGCGCACCCAGCGCACCGTACACCACGCCGGTCATCGCAACAAAGAGCGCCCCCCCGGCATAACCAAACCAATACACGGGCACTGCCATGTTTCCCATCGTGAAGGTTACGTCGTCGAACATGTAGGCCCTGAGCACGTTGGGCTCGGTATACGACTTCATCAAGTCGCGCAAGCCACTCGGTTCGGTACCGTCGAAAAAGGTTGGCATTGTCCAGGAACCGAGAGAGTTCACGAAACGCCAAAATGCGCCCTCGCCACCCAGCGCCGGCGCCGTGAACAGATGTGCATCGCTGTCCACCACGTACCACGGTTGAGCCTGTAGCAGGAAGCGCGAAGAGAGCATATCGGCTACTTCAAGCCCCTGCCCCCTGTAGGAGTAGACAATGGAAACGGCACCAAGCAATAGCGCCAATCCCGCACCGATACCCAGATAACGAACAACTGGCTTGCCGTTTATCGCATGAATCGCAATAAACGGAGCCAGCGAGCACAGTCCGATGTGTAGCACCGCCATGAACTGTTCGCCATGCATCACATTAAGCGCCAGGTCGACAGCCATCGTTAAGATCGCTGCTCCCCGGATGCGTTTATCGGAACTGGTGGCGATGGTGCCCAGCAAAAAACCCATGAAGGCCTGGTTGTTCAGGAACAGGTTGAACATCATCCCGTTCGAGGCATCATTACGCAGCGCGTACCTATTGATGCCGGAAAATAACGAGAATCCTGACGTCAGACCCGCGATCACACCAATAGCGATAATCGTTGCTGCGAGCCCGAACCCCGTCACGATGCTTATCGGTTGCAACGTTATCCGCGCCCTGATCGACTCATGCGCCGGGCGTTCGTCCAAAAACCTCCCAAAGGCAACGAGCGCACAGACGACAAAGATCAGATAGAACGAAAGGAGCCGGCTAAACGCGCCGGTCGCTTCACCGGATACGTCGACTTCCGTAAGATACCCGCCGGCCTCCAACCCCACACCTGCAAGGAATGCGGTCATTCCGATCGCCAGCACGTAGAGCATCGACACTGCAAACACGGGACGAGATTTGACCAGACCGACGAGTCCCAAGGTCGCCAATAGCAATGTGCACAAGGCGCTCGATTCCTTCATTCCGAGCGCCGGCATCACCGCATTGAACAGCAACGCAAGTGTGAATAGCGTCGATACCATCACGCCGGTTGCGGATATGGAACCTCCGTTGGACCCGATCACTCGCGTCGTCCTATCGATCATGCCGCAACCCGAAATTCGTTCCATCCGTCATGCACCTGCACCATGCACCTGCGAGCTGACCGCGCGCGATAAGATTCGTCGCGCTATCGACTTGACGTTTGCTTTCCACTACAGCCAAATTTCTCATCCGTAACGCTCCGCGCCAATCAATATCACACGACGTTTCTGAGCAGCTCCTTTCTTACTCGCTCCCATGCCCTAAACAAAAACGTATCGGATACAACATCGTCCGGATCTGCCTGCCTCCGGGTTTCTTTCGCATGTCGACTCGCGTTCGAGTAATAGCCGTAACGAAACGGTGAAGGCTCAAATCCATTGAAAACAAGGCCATCCACATCCACTCCAACCTTGTTCAAGTTCTCGATCGCTTCCACCACGCCGGCGTAGCTGACCGAACCTTGCCGGGCCACCATCAACGTGACGTCAGCGAACCTCGACAACATAGCGACGCTTGCTACCGGACGTGCCAATGGCGCATCCACGACGATCATGTCGTATTCGCCTCGCAGTGAGGTGATCAGCGCCTCCAGTCTTTCGGTTCCGTACAGATTCCGCGCCGGCTTGACATGTTTTCCGGCAGGCAGTACGTCAAAATTTTCACGGATGCGACAAATCGCCCTCTTGAGATCGAGTGAGCCGTTCAACACATCCGACAAACCCTTCTCGTATTTCACCGACAAGCATCGCTCAATGCTCGATTCGCTCACATCGGCACGCACAAGCAAGGTCTTGAAGCCACTTTCCGAGAACAGGTGAGCAAGATTGGCGGAGACCATCGACTTGCCCTGCCCCGGCTCGGGAGACGTGATCAGAACGGTCCTTGATTTGCCGCGCTCCGCGGTCATCCTGTAACGCAACAACAAGGTCAGATTTTCCAGCGCTTCGGCCAGCGGCGTATCAGGGTGCTCCCTCACGGCGACGAACGCTGACCTGTTGCTCATGTCAGCCTCGATCTGATGCGGCGAGGCCGGAACAACGCAAAGCAGCGGAACGCCGGCCATCGCTTCCAGATGCTTCGGATCACGAACGTACTGAAAAAACAATGCCCGGCCTTGTGCCGCAGCAACGCCCAGTATCAATCCGATCGCCGCACCGAGCACGATCACGAGCATACGCTTCGGCCGAATCGGCTTGTTGCTGACGTCAGCCTTGTCGATGATGGACGCATTGCCAACCGTGCCCGCTTTCGCAATCTGCAACTGCTGCGTGTTGTTCAGCAAACCGACATATAGCTGATTGTTGACCTCGACTTCGCGCGCCAAGCGCAAATAGGTCTGCTGCTGCGACGGCAAGTGCGCAACTTTGCTTTTCAATTCGGCCGACTGCTGATCGAGCGTCTTCAGCTTGTTGGCTACGGCGGCGATCTGAGGTTGTCCGGCAACATACTTGGACGACAAGTCCTGATATTCGAGCTTGGCTTCGAGCCGCGACTTTTCGACAAGCGCCAGCTGATCGATCAGCAGTTTCACATCGCCTTGCGAATCGATCGATCCTTGCGCGTTACGAAACGCGTTCAGCGCCTGCTCCGCCTGCTCCAGCCGCGCCTTCACCGCCGGTAATTGCGTCTCGAGAAACGCCAGACTGTGCTCGGCGTCCTCGGAGCGTCGTCTTGCATTGGCGTCCAGATAGGCCGCAGCGATGGCGTTGAGTAGTCGTGCGGCAAACACGGGATCGGGGTCCTCGAGACTCAACTGCATGATGCCCGACTGGCGTTTCGTTTCCGCCCCGCTCAATTTCTCCAGGATCGCGTCAAGCCGCACGGGCGTGGGGACACGCCGCACGCGAAACTCCGTACCGACGCGCGCCACGATCCTCGATACATCCACCAGATAGCCGTTACCCGCGCTTGGTTTGCCGATTACCCCCGTCAACACTTCCTGGCCGTTACTGTCCTTCAACACGAACCGGTTGCCTTCGAGATAATCAAACTCCAGCTTCTTGCCGATCTGAGCATCCGGAACGTCGAATTTCCTGAATTCGATTCTTTCACCGCCCCATGCCCAGAACGGCGTATCGAACAACGGGACGACGAGACCATCCGCGTCTTTTGACAAAATCGAAGCAAGCAAGGCGCCGACAAGCGGAATCCGGTTGCTGACCGAAATATCAGCCTGCGCGACGGTCGCCTCGATCGCCTGGGTGACAACCGTGCGCGAGCGAGCGATATCGATTTCGCCGACTACCGCCGAGTTTTCGATGTCCAGTGCATTTGAAATCTCCGAAAGCGAACCCAGCGCACTATGCTTGTTTTCCTGAACCCGTATCAACGTGTCAACGGAATACATCGGCGTTGCTGCGATGGCATATATAAACGCCAACAGCAGACACCCCAGGAAAACAGCAAGAAAGACGTATCGATGATCAAACACATTTTCCAGAAATTCGGCCAGCGTAAGCCTAAATGTATCGCGAGAAGCACTTCCTGCTCCGTCGCGATACCCATTCGATGAAGGCCTATCCAATGCCATGCACAAGCTCCAAAATTTCCGCCCTGACAGGCTTCTTGTCGCAGTGCGTGCGTTTGGTCACTTTGGTCACGCATGCCGCACTATTCGTGCCGGGACACATCACCCTGGCACCTGCTCTGTATACAACCGCGGCACGCCCAAAAACGCACCACCGAACCCTTGCCCTGTGAGCCTGCGAACAAATGATTCTGGTTACCGGAACCACTATGCGATAAACGCACGGCGTGCTACGTGCGATGGCTTACATTAAGAGCCACTGGTGGATCGAATCACTGGGTTGCCAACCCGTCTCGTGCTATGTTAAGAGTGCCGTTTCGCTAGCGAGTGGATTATGGCAATACGGCGGCGTGATGACGAATTCAGACACATGACGTGGACGCGCCATGTCATATCGCTCATCCAGTGTTGCGCCGCCGTTTTGACAATTCTTTTCAAGCAAGACGGCACGGGATCATTGATGCGAGGATATAAAGATGAAACGCTCCGGTACGCAAAGGCACGGCAAATATTCACAAGAAATTGGTTTTAAATTCGATGCCGGCCTGGTCGGCAGGTCGGCGCGTCGGCGGGACCCACATCGGTGGTTTCCATGGTTCAGGTGATGAAACCTCGCCATCGATATTGGAATCGCCTCGACGCTATCTCGATCTTGTTGAGCTTCGGGCTGCAGGCCGGCAGATAGAACAGGACAGCCTTGTGACAGATCGGCCACCGATCCTGCATTGGATATGGATCGGTATGTTCATGCCGCAGTCCAAAGGACACCGCATCGGCAGTAACGGTTCGATCCGTGTCCACAATTCGTCGTCGATGACTGTTTGACCCGTCCCCTCGACTCGCATCGCTCGGAACATCAACGTTAACAGCTCGCCGACAAGGCTAACAGTCCCTTCCGGTCTTTATGAAACCGTCCATTAACGCGCACGCCCCTTCCCTGGGTCATACAACGTGAGCCATGCAGGAACGAGTCTCGGCCTTGCACACGTCTCGCATGCGATCGGGCTGCTTCAGACGACGGTTGTCCGGTTTTCCGCCTCCCCCCGGATCATGGGTCGGCCGGAATTCCAGGCAGCATGCGATGACGTCAAGACGTTTGATGGTCGGGTGATCGAAACGGCAAGCCGAACCGATGACAGCCAGACATGGATCGCAGGCGGGCATTCCACGCGGCATCGTTGTCTTCGTTGATTCTGGAGTGCATTCCGATGTTGCACGAGAGCAATCGGCAAGATCGTCGGGAGGGAATCAATCATGTCACGAACACGAACGAACGTTTGTGATGTCGCTCCGCGGTGGTCCGGTCAATGGCGAACGTCAAGGTACTTCGCGTAAATATTTCCTGTTTAACTATGCTGAATGACGACATGAACAACCACCAGCTATTCGACACGTTGGTGCCGAGCAAGAACAAACATGCAGTGCGTCGAGTATGCGCTGCGGTCTCCCTGGCGATTTCCACTCTGCTTTCCGCGTGCGCATTTGCGCCCGGCCAGCACATGGCAGAACCCGCTGCATTACCGGTCACGACCGCCGACAACGGCGACGTGACCAGTGACATGAAGGTTCCGCTCAAGCAGATCGATCTGACTCTGATCAACCAGATTCGCGCGGAGCAGATAGGCCGAACCGCGTTGCCGATCCCGAGCAATCTGCTCGGCAAACCGAATGGCTACAAGCTTGGTCCGGGCGACGTATTGCAAATCACGGTATGGGATCACCCGGAGTTCGCTGCCGCTGTCGGCCAGCCCACGCAGAACACGAAGTCGTCCGACGCGGCGCCTGGCTTCGTTATCGATAGCGACGGTAACGTGCAGTTTCCATACGTGACTCGACCGATCCACGCCGCCGGGAAGACTGCGGCACAAGTCCAGCGGGAACTCGATGCCGAACTCAAAAAGGTGTTTGTCAAACCGCAAGTGACCGTTCGCGTGGCATCTTTCCGCGCCGGGCAGGTATATATAGACGGCGAAGTGCGCGCGCCCGGTTCGCAGGCGGTCAACGACATTCCGATGACACTGGTCGAAGCGGTCAATCGCGCCGGTGGCTTTGCACCGACCGCGGATCAGAGCCGCGTGACCATCACGCGCAATGGAACGATCTATCAGGTGAATGTCGCGCAGATGATGAAAACGGGCAAGAGCCCCGCCGCTATCATGCTGCAGTCGGGCGACCTGCTGCACGTAGGCGCTCGCGACGAAAATCCCGTCTACGTAATGGGCGAAGTAAACAAGCCGCAGGCCGTGCCACCGCTACGCGACGGCTCGCTCACGCTGAGTGAAGCGCTTTCGGAAGCCGGCCAGCTCAACCAGCAGACGTCGAATGCCAAACAGGTGTTCGTGCTGCGCAAGGCCGCCGACAGCGAACCCGTCATCTATCACCTCGATTTGGAGTCGCCTGTTTCGATGCTGCTCGCGAATCAGTTCCCGCTCGCGTCGAAGGACGTCGTCTATGTCGACAACACCGGGCTGGTCCGCGCGAGCCGCGTGCTGAACCTGCTGCTGCCGGCGATCAGCGCGGGGTTGACCGGCGCGCTCGTCACCAAGTAATCGGCATATGGGACGGACCACGGCGGGAGGTCGATAACGATGTGCGCCATTGGGGGCGGCGCTCGCTGTGGAACCGCCGCCGACGTTCGATGAGCACCTTGGCCTCAGCACGGCTTCGGAACCATTCCAGGTTCAGCAATTCGTCACGCAGCTTGCCAGTAGGGCTCTCGACAAACCCGTTTTGCCACGGACTGCCAGGCGCGACGAAGACCGGACCAATTGCGGTGTCTCGCAGCCAGCATCTGCTCGGCAATCAGGCGCTCGAGCCGCTCGTTCTCCGACTCGAGATTCTTGAGCCGGCGAGCGTCGGCCACATCCATGCCGTCGAACCTGTTGCGCCCAGCGATAGAACGTCCGTTTTGAGATGTTGTGGCGCTTTCAGAGTCTTTCACCGGTTCGTCCCGGCTCTCGGCCTCGCGCAGACAGCGCGCGAATCGCATCAACCCGAACGCGCCGACAGTTTGATCAGACCGACCCGTTCACGACAGAGTACATAGGCGAGCGCGACAGCTATGGCCGTTTCGGCGATCAACACCGCGATAGCCGCGCCGCGCTCTGCGAACAGCATGGCAAGCGGCGGCAGCAATGTCACGTTCAACACACCGGATGAGATCAGGATGATGCTGAAGGCGCGCTTCATGCCAATCACCAGCATAGTTTGAACACCGAACAGATCCGTCATACATGCCATGAACGGCACCAGCGCCAGGCAACGCAGCACGCCGATCGTCGGCGCAAACGAGCTGCCGTACAGGATCCGAACGACCGTCGGCGCGCATGCGTAGATCGTTGCCGACATTGCCAGCACCAACGCGCCCTGCACCACGATCAGCTTTCGCAAGAACGCAAACGCGTCGTCACGCGCGTGATGCATCAGATAGGTGACGTGCGGATAGGTTGCAGCCCTCAGCGGTTGCAGCAGACCGACTGCGGCCCGGATCAACTTGTCACCCGCGGCAAAATAGCCGGCGGCGACACTGCCCGAGACGATACTCAGCAGGACGGTATTGGTCGATGCGTAGAACGAGATTGACGTCGATGCGAGGAATACCTGCGAGCCGCCTTTCAGGGCGGCGGCGATGTCGGCAAACCGTATGCGGACGCTTTCGATCTCACGACGAAAGATCAGGTACGCAAGCAACGTCACCCCGCAAAGCAATGGAACCGCCGCGTTGATGGCAACCGCGTTCAGGAGATCGTCCGGCGTGCGCACCCACATGAAGAAGGCGACGACACTGAATGCACGGTACACAACCACCGTGACACTGTAGACGCTCAACTTCTGGATCCCCTGAAAGTACCAGCCCGGCGTAAGCGCGGCACCGATAGCCATCCCGAACCCGATCAGCAGGGCCGCGCGTTCCGCCGCGAAATGCGGGATGAGCATGGTCAGAGCGACAAGTACGGCAAAGCCGGCGACAGTGATCGCCCATTGGGCGCAAACCGTTGCCCAGAAAATGCGGGATCGCTCCTCCCTGCCGTTCGCGAGTGCGACACGCGGCGTTGCAGTCAGGTCGAAGCTGTAATTCGCCAGATTGATGAAATACGTTGTAACCGCAAGCACGAACGACAACCGTCCGTACTGTTGGGGGCCGAGCACGCGCGTCAGGAGAGGCAACGTAACGAGCGGCACGACGTACGTCGAGATTTGCAGTGCAAACAACAAGACCAGGTTTTTTCGAACGGCGGTCATCATGCCTTCTGGGCTGAGTGTGAACAGTGTGCCGACTGTCAATGTGCCCACGTGCGCGGTACATCCGTGCCAATGCCGAGTACGGCATACAGCGACGACGCGTAGCATTCGACCGAGTAACGCGACCAGTCGTAGTGACGATTTTCGCTGTCGAGGTGCGCGCGCAGTTCGGTAAGTGCGCGCGCGAAGCCTTCGGACGTACTCCGGTAGCGAATCTTGTTGCCGATCTCGTCGCCAAAGGTCGAAAGGCTTCCGATGTCGTGCACAAGCGCCGGCAGGCCGAGCATCGCCGCCTCGACGATCACGAGAGGGGCATTTTCCACCCAGATCGACGGCAACACGAGGGCATCGTGCGTTGGAAGCGCGGCGAATAACGTTGCATGATCGAGGCGCCCGGCGAAACGCAGCCTCCCCGACTCGACGAGCGTCGTGTAATGTTTCTCCAGGTCGCTCCGCTCCGATCCGTCGCCGTAGACCGTAAGCGACGCAATCGCATCGCCGGCGGATTCGTTCATGAGCGCGAGAAACTGAGCGAGGCCCTTGTCCGCTTCCACACGACCGACGAAAGCGAGATCGAGTCGATCGCCTCGGGCAGGTTTGGGCGGACAGGGAACCAGCGTCGAGTCAATCGGGTTCGGCAGAAGTGTGGCGGGCGTTCGACCACACCGTGCAATGAGGTCACGCATGAACGGACTCGGACAGAGAATCTCGTCAAACAGGCCAAGCGGGTCGAAAATCGCATTGACGGCATGCCAATGCAACTTTTTCGCGACGTCGTGAAGAAAGCCGCGCGGGCTGGCGTTGAGAGCGAAACGCGTTCCGCGATGCAGTTGGTCGAGTGACAACGGTTGCGCGCGTCCGCGGGAATAGACCAGCAGGCTCGGGTTGTAAAACAACAGATGGTAATCGTGCGCGGTCATGTATAAACCACATCCCGAGTGCCGCTTGTAGCGGGCGAGCACGGGCAGAATCGCACTCGACAGCAGGTTGTGGTAATTGTGTACGAGGATCCGTTGCGGACGAAACCGATCGAGCAGCGTGACGAGCGCACGTGCAGCGGCAGGTGACCACGCTCGTGCGCGCCGACCGCCTTCGGAATCGGGCAGTGTGTGCTCATCGAAGGTTTCGACTACAACGTCGTTGCGGGCGCGAAGCACGTCGACGGATACCCGGTACACCTCCTCGGCACCACCCTTGCGAACGAAGTCGTTGATGACGAGCACACGCATCACAACGAACCGTTATGGCGCGTTGCCTGCAGCGCATAGTGTTTGCTCATTCTTCGACATCCATGGCAATTTCGTAGCATCAACATTCCTGAACGGCCTCATGGCGCCGACACCATCGAAAACGGGCGACGCGAGAATTGGATGCCGCCACGATATCGTGTCGCGAATCGAGGTTCTGTTCGCACGATTACTTTTGGACGGTCGATGACCGGCCGCCCGGCAAACCGGGGCATGTTGCGCCCCGCTTTCCGGCAACCTGCCCGTCATTCAGCCGTCCCCGACACGTCGGCCCACGCCGCGTTCGTTCCGGTTCGGCGCTTGCGGGAAGGCTACGGGGTCACACGTTTCGCTCCCGCGTTCGCTTTTCGGGTCGCGGCAGGCTCTGCCGGCGCATGCCAGCCGGAAAGCAACTCAACGCAGCGGTCGATGACGTATTGCGCGGCGACATTGCCGTGCAGTGAATGATCGAGTGCATCCTGCGTGTCGATCGATACATTCTGCAAGTGTGAGAACGCACCTGACACCGGGCCGAAATGCCGGACTACGACATCGATGCCGGGATCGAACGTACCGTAAATGAAGTGAGCCTGAATGCCGCGCGCGGACATGTCGCGCAGTAACCCCCGTGGTGTGTCCTTGCCCGCCACCCGGCCGACACGCTCCATGAGGCGCATGACCGGCACGGTCATGCAATCCGCGACGAAGCGGGCAAATGCGCGCACTACCGGACGCAGATCGCGACCTTCGAGCAGCAGACGGCACCACTTGTCGACGCTGCGCAACGATGCGATATAGCCGCGCATCGAATTGGTCTGGTTATTGACTACATTCGAGAGCGTCTCGCCACGCGGCCAGATAAAAACCGGGAGATTGACCGTAATCACACCGGCGAGCGATCCACGTGCGGCCGCATGCAGCGATGCGTATGCCCCGGAACAGATCCCGAATGTAACGACCTTGTGGTGACCGGCCTCTTTCAGCCAATGCGCGGCCGATACCAAATCGGCAATCGTCTGGTCCGAATACGGAATGTCGGACTGGTCGTCGCGTGCGCGACGGCTGCTGTCTCCAATGCCGCTCGAATCAATGCGCAGGCTGCGGATACCGACCGCCGCAAGCGATCGGGCCAGGCGAACTGCAAGGCGTCCGTCGGCGGTACGCGGATTAGCGGCAGTATTGGCCATCAGCAGCGTGGGTGCCGCGGCGCGGATCGAGTCGCCGGCCGGTTCGCACAGCACGCCAACCAGTTGCTGCGGTCCCACGCAAATCATCCGTTCGACGCTGCCGTTTCCAGCCAACTCGAAGCCGGACACGGGGCGCCGTGCCGAGGCGCAAACGGTCGCTTCAGAACGGTCGTCGAGCCAGTTCGCGATCGTATCGAGCAGCGCATCGGGCAGCCTCGACCAGTGCGGTTCGCGCATGGTGGCCGCCCAGTCCGAACACGCCTGGATGCTCGCCGCGACACCGCGCGCCTGCAGTGCGTCCAATAACGCAGGACTGTCGCCATACGATACATCGACGAGCAACGCGCGCGCAGGCAACGTACGCATGTGGCCGGCAGCTTCGCACAGGTCGATGCGCCGGAGCGCGCCGACGAGATCGTCGGGATACGCATGGCCGAGTACGTTGAATGACCTATCGTTGCGAACCGCATCCCGCACAGTCGGTGGCGCGTTGTCGAGCCAGCGTTGCGCCACGAGCGAAAGCTCTCGCACATAACTGCGACCACGCACAACGGGTGCAAGTGCGATGAAACTTGTGAGTCCGGGTATGCCATCGGTGGCGAGAAATGCCAATGCCGCACCAGCGCGCACGCCGACGAGTGTCAGGCTGTCCACCTCGGCGCTTTCGTACAGCGTCCGAACAGCATGCCGGACGCTCTCGAGCATGTGGTCGAAGCGTTCGGAATCCCGTTCGTCTCCAAGCGAATCGCCGCTCGCCGGATAGTGAAAGCGCAGCACCGGGAAGCCGCGGTCGGCAAGATGCTCGGCAATTGAACGCACAAGTTTGTGAAGCCAAAGCGCCTCATGGCCGAGCGGTTCGCAGATGACAACGCCATGTGGTCGATTCCCCTCGTGAAGCCACCCAACGCATCCATCGAACTGGATGGGTGTCATGGTTTGGTCCTTGTTTTAAGTGTCTGACGGGCCGGATTTCCATGCATGCTTGCCTCGGTCCAAGGGACAAGCGGTCGATCATTGCCCAGATGAATAAAGTGAGGTGGACGTACGACACGCGAGCATCCGCCGCAGACCACCCCGATCCGCGGGCCCTTCGAGATGGAGAGCGGTTTCGAGAATGCTCTTGTTCGCATTCCCAATCTCACGGTCTTGCACATCGGATGACCTCGATGCACCGGGCAGACGCCCCCGCCCCCGATGCATACAGAAAGTAGACCATTCAATGCTGACGTAATCCGTACGTCACATTACATTTCCAATGCAGCACATCTTGCATCGCACCGGTCAGGCAGGGATGATGAATTCGTGCTGCCCTGGTTCGACAAGCGCGGAAAGAGCCGCGAATACGACATTCGAAGGCGGGTTTCACGGAGTAACGGCACGGGCAGTCAGCGTACCCGGCGCCGCAGACGGAATCGGCAGGTTCACGACGCGGCTCCAGCGCACAAGCGATGACGCATCGACGAATACGACGTCGTGACGCTCGAGCACGATCTGCTCGGCGAGCGCTTCGCACCGGTTCATGCGCCCGTCGGTCAACGTCAGCGTCGCCGGGCGTGACACCTCGTCGAGCACGAACACTTTGCATCGTCGTCTCGAACGACACCCGTTACAACACTGGACAGCCCGCACCAGCATCACCGCGCCGATCATGCTCCGACGAAGCCGCTCATGCGGGAATACCTGATTGGACACCGTCCGGGGCGGCGTGTATGTGAGCAACCCCACCAAAAACCTATCTTCATCCAAACATGTGGTCGCGCCGACCCGCCCTGCACGCCGCGTTCGATTCCCGCACTACTGTCCCAGTCTCGGAATCATCGTGACGGTGGGCGCGGCACTATAGGTGACGGTCATCGCGTCGCCCGGCTTGAGATCGACCATCCCGTTCGTCAACCCGGTTGCATACGCCTGCTGCCCGCTTCTCGACACGCTGATTGACGACACCGTACCGCCGGCGATCGACATGCTGACCGCACTCGGATAGCTGTTCGCGAACGTCCACGGCGAAGCACTCACCGTTTGTGCAACCGGCGTCAGTTGCACACCGAAGCCGACAAAGCCGTTTTGAGCGATATTGTCTTCGCTCCACGACGTGTAGGCCCATGAGTTCGACGAGATCAGCTAGTCGATTGCGCGAGGATAGTTGGCCGGCTGGGCCAGATAGTTTCCCCGCAGTTTGAGCGACGCCCCGGCCGTGAGCGTCCCGACCGTGATGAAGCGAGCGAACCCGTTGCAGCAGCCGATATTTTCCCCGGCATTGCCGCTGATCTCCGTGAACGACGTGCAGGATCCGTCCACGTAGATCCCGTCCTTCGAGATGCCGGACAACTGATTCTTCGAGACGATGCACCCTCGGGTGTTGTACAGGGCGATTCCGGAAACGGCGCTCAGTCCGCCGGTCCCGGTGAACGTAATCGACACGCCACTGGCAATTCCGCTGCCCGTGAAATTATTGGACAGCGTGACGGTCGGGCCATTTCCGTTACCGGAAACCGACGTCACGTAAGTGCCGACCGGAATGTTCGTTCCGGATACGCCTTGCCCCACCGCACAGCCGCGTGCCGACGGATACGGCGTAAACGTCAGCGTGTTGGTTCCCGCCGCCGATGCGGCCGAGGTCGCGATCGTTTGAGACGTCATGCAGACCATCGGGGTAAAGACGATGGAAGCACCGCTCGCCACGGTGCCGGTCGTCGCCTTGCTGAGCGTCACCGAATTCGCCGTCAGGCCGGTCACGAAGGTTCCGGCCGCGATGTTGGTACCGCTGACGCTCTGCCCGATCGACACGCCTGTCGTTTCGTTACCCGGCGAGCCGAAGCCGTAGGTATCGGTGTAGGTCACGCCTGTCGTCGTGGCGAACGTCAGCGACGTGGCGCCGCTCGCGGCCGAAGCCGCCGTCGCAATCGTCGCCCCGAACAGGCCAACGCCGGAAAAAATCACGGTCCCGCCACTCGGTACGGTCGCATTCTGGCTCAGCGTTACCGTCGATACACCGGCCGATACGACCGTGCCGATCGATACGCTTGTCGACCCGTTGAAATACCAGGCCGTCATGCCGACGGCAACGCCAGGGGTATTGGCAAAGTTTAGCGTCCGAGACGCCGACGTCGCACTGATCGTCGTCAACGGGAATCCGTTCTTGTTGTTCGGATCCCATGCATTGCTGATCGTGTTCTGCGAAATATTGACGTGGATGTTGCTTCCGGCCGGCTGCCACAGTCCGATCGGCGTTCCCGCCGCGTTCTTGATCGTGTTGTTGACGATCGTGATATTCGAATTATTGAATCCGGCCGTCGCGGTCACGGCCAATGCCGCATAGCCGATCGGGCCATTTGGCGAATTGACTATTGCACCGATGTTGGATTGAACCCCGCACGTATCCAGAACATTATTGGCGACCGTCACGTTATCGTTACCGTACGACTGGTAAACGCTCGTCAACTCTGACGCGACATAAACACCGGCACCCATCGGATTGTAGATCTGGTTGTCGGTCACCGTGATGTCTTGAGCACCTACAATCGCTATGCCGCGTGCATATTTGGTTCCGACAACCCGGTTATTTGCAATCGTAATGCGTTGAGGACGGACGCCCTCGTTGAAATAGCCAACCACGGCAAACGCGTCATCGCCGCCGTTGATCACTTCATTGTTCGTGACGGTGATGTCCGAGCTTGCCTTGGTGACGTGAATGCCGTCATGCCAGATATTGAGCAGGGTATTGCCGAACACCTTGCCGTTGACGCAACTGCGCATTATCGCGCCGCCACCGGCCGAGTTATTGAACTTGCACCCCGAAATTTCAAACTGGCTGCAGCCCAGCATGTTGAGTGAACCAGCGTTCTCGTCCGGATAATACGCAGTCGAATTCTTCGAAAAGAATTGCAGATTCCGCACCTTGAAATTGCTGACATTCCTCCAGTAAATCACCGAATTCTGGCCTTGCGGCGTCGTGCACTGCAGGATCGAGTCCCACCCGGCCCCGATGATCGAGGCCGTTGCAGTCAGCGTATTGCTGTACAGGTAAGTTCCCGGCGGAAAATACAACGGGATCCCGGCATTGAGCGCTACCTGGAGTGCCGCCGTATCATCGGTCACGCCGTCACCCACCACTCCGAACCGCCTCACACTCATCGGCAAATCGACCAATTCCTGGAGAAGCGTTCTTGCGGTCAGGCCCGTCGCCGTACCAACGATATATGTAGCCGGAAACTCTGCTGTCATTTGAGCACTCCTGCGATCGCAATCCATTGCGACGCAAAAAATTGACGTTAAATTGCGGGATTCTCGGCGATCACCCAATTTCGCATACATCGTTTCGCGACCTTGTCGACCACCTCGATGCGCGCGTACTCGCATCTGAACGCACGAACAGTCTCAGAATAGGGGCAGATTTCTCAACGAAAGGTGCGCGGAATAACCGAAGTAGGCAGGTGGTTCCGAAAAATCCTCGCGCTCCCGATACGGCAGAAACGCGACAGGGATTCCGGCGCTGCTCCACGCACTGGCTGCGTATCGATCCGACACGAAGGGACGGCAGTTCAACGACATCACGATGGACGACGATTTTTCCTCGGACGAGTACTTCTTACCCCGCCGCACCGCCGCAATCGGGAACGATGACTGTCTTTTCGTCGCGTCGCGCGACCGGATCGAATAAAGATCGTACGTATCGGTAGAAACACCGATGCTGTAGTCGAACTACATTCATACCATTAGTCGCTGCTGAGAGTCGCTACATCCGATTCGGCAGCGTCGGACGGCCAGTGCATCGCCGCCCGCGTTGACCGGTCGAGCCCAACCGGCCGTAACGATTCCCCGCCTGGCCTGGCATGCCGACGCGCAACCACCCTGCATCGCCAGCCGAATGCGTCCGGTGCGAATCCACCGGGCGTGCGCAGCTCCAGACATCATCCGAACAACGAGCAATACGATCATGGAGAGCAACATGCGGGACAAACTCTGGCCGGCCGTCGTGCTGGCAGCGACCCTCTGCACCACCGCCTACGCGGGCAACGCCGATTTCAACTCGCAGGGCGACGCCACCGACGCGTTCGCGTCGTCCGCCGCGCAACGGCGCGCCGACCTGCTCGTGCGCAAGATGACGCTCGACGAAAAAATTCAGTTCATTCATTCGCAATACGAAATGTCCAAGGTGCCGGGCGGCGGCGCCGGCTACATCCAGGGCGTGCCGCGGCTCGGCATTCCCGATCTCAACATGGTCGACTCGGCGACCGGTTCCGGCAGCACGTCGCAGGCCAGCACGACGTTCCCCGCGACGATCGCCGTCGCCGCGAGCTGGGATCGCCGCCTGTCGTACGACTTCGGCAAGCAGGTCGCGATCCAGTTGCGCGCACAAGGGTTCGGCATGGGCCTCGCCGGCGGCACCAATCTCGCGCGCGAACCGCGCGGCGGCCGCCTGTTCGAGTATCTCGGCGAGGATCCGCTGCTCGCCGGCGACCTGCTCGCCGAACGCACGCTCGCGACGCAGCGGCAGAAAGTCATCGCGACCATCAAGCACTACGCCGGCAACGAACAGGAGCACGGCCGGATGGGCGGCAACACGCAGATCGACGAACGCACGCTGCGCGAGCTGTACCTGCTGCCGTTCGAGATCGCCGCGAAGCGCGGGCGGCCAGGCAGCGTGATGTGCAGCTACAACCGCCTGAACGGCACGTATGCGTGCGAGAACAATCACCTGCTGAACGACGTGCTGAAGAACGAATGGGGCTTCCAGGGCCAGGTGCAGTCCGACTGGGGCGCGACGCACAGCACCGCCGCCGCGATCAACGCCGGGCTCGACGAGGAAGAAGACGTCGGGCCGAGCGTGTACCTGACGCCGGCGGCAGTCAAGCAGGCGATTGCGAACGGCTCGGTGTCGACCGCGCGCCTCGACGACATGGTGCGCCGCAAGCTCGCCGTGATGATCCGCGTCGGCGTGATGGACGATCCGGCCAAGGGCGGCGGCACGATCGATTTCGCTGCCGCGAACCGGTTCGCGCAGGCGGCCTCCGAGCAATCGATCGTATTGCTGAAGAACGACGGCAACCAGTTGCCGCTTGCCGCGTCTGCACTGTCGCATATCGCCGTGATCGGCGGCCATGCCGATGCGGCCGTGCTGTCGGGCGGCGGCTCGGGCAACACGCGCGACCCGGTGACGGGTTCGTTCGCGGGCTGCGGCGGCCTGACGTTCGGGTCGTCGACGGGTTGCAGCTGGTGGCGTAATCCGTGGCTGAAGGTCGACGTGCCGATCGTCGCGGCGATCCGCGCGCTCGCGCCGGCCGCGCAGGTCACGTACGCGGGCAACAGCGACCAGCAGTCGCCGTTCCGCGCGTACACGCAGCAGGAGATCGACCAGGCCGCCGCGCTCGCGGGCCGCTCGGACGTCGCGATCGTCGTGGTCGCGCAGCCGGCCGGCGAGGATTTCGGCGAACTGCAAAGCCTGAGCCTCGCGAACCCGTCGAACCAGGATGCGCTCGTCGAAGCCGTCGCGCGCGCGAATCCGCATACGATCGTCGTCGTCCAGAGCGGCAATCCGGTGCTGATGCCGTGGAAGGACCGGGTGTCCGCGATCGTCGAGGCGTGGTATCCGGGCGAAGCCGGCGGCAAGGCGATCGCGAACGTGCTGTTCGGCGCCGTCAATCCGTCCGGCAAGCTGCCCGTCACGTTCCCGGCGCGCGACCAGGATTCGCCGACGTGGGGGCAAAACGGCGCGTTCGACAACGATCCCGTCTACGCGGAGAAGCTGAACATGGGCTATCGCTGGTATGACGCGCGCAACATCAAGCCGATGTTCGAATTCGGCTACGGGCTGTCGTATACGCACTTCGCGTATTCGGGGCTGTCGGTGTCGCGGCAATGGGACGGCTCGCTGAGCGTCGCGTTCACCGTGCGCAACGACGGGCGCGTCGCCGGTGCGGAAACGCCGCAGGTCTATCTCGGCGTGCCGTACAAGGACGAACCGCCGAAGCGGCTGGTCGGCTGGGAGAAGATCCGGCTGAATCCGGGCGAGGCGCGGCATGTTCGCGTCACCGTGTCGCCGCGGATGCAGAGCGTGTGGGATACGTCGCGCAACGGCTGGCGCGTCGTGCCGGGCGGGACGGTGTATGTCGGCGCGTCGTCGCGCGATATCCGGCTGCAGGGCAACTGAGCGGCGATGAACCGACGGCGGCGCCGCACATGACGTGCGCGGCGCCCCCCCGCATTTGCTCATCTGCTGACGATCTTCACCGGAACCACTCAACCGGCGCGCTGCTCCGGCCGGGCCGAGCGACAGATTTCGGCAAGCACATCGAGACCCCGCGCCGGCTCGCGCACGAACGGATTCGACTCGTCCCATGCATAGCCGGCCAGGATCGAGCAGATCATCCGCTTGACTTCCGGCGCCTTGTCGTCATGGAAGACGATGTCCTGCAGATCGCCGGAATACCAGCGTTCGACGAATGCGCGGAACGTATCGATTCCCTTGCGCAACGGCGTGCCGTAGTCGCGCTGCCAGTCGACCGTCTCGCCGCACAGGTGGCGCTCGAGCGCTGCGACCGCCAGATGGGACGACCGCAGCGCGATCGTCACGCCCGACGAGAAGATCGGGTCCAGAAACTCGCCCGCATTGCCGAGCAACGCGTAACCGGGGCCGTGAAGGCGCTCGACGTTCGACGCGTAGCCGCCAATGTGCCGCACCGGCATCACGAACGGCTTGCTGCCGACGAGGCGCGCCAGCGTGGGTTCGGTCTGCAGCAACTCGCGCAGCAGTTCTTCGCGACGCGTGTCCGGCACGTCGAGGAAAGCGGCCTCCGCCACGCAACCGACCGACGAGCGTCCGTTCGTTAGCGGAATCATCCAGAACCACACGTCGCGCCGCTCGGGGTGCACCGCGATGCAGATCTTGTCGCGATCGGTCGATCCCGCGGGCAAGCGATCCTCGACGTGCGAGAAGATCGCCGCGCGCATTGGCAGCCGCGTCGGCGCCTCGAGATCGAGCAGGCGCGGCAGCACCCTGCCGAATCCGCTTGCATCGAGCACGAACGACGCGTGCACGCGGTAATCGCTCCCGGCTTCGTCCACAACATCGAGCATCGGGCGATCGCCCGGCACAAACGCGCGCACCGTGTGACCGAATCGGACGTCTGCACCTTGCCGGGCCGCGCAGCGAATCAGCACGTCGTCGAACGTGGCGCGCTCGACCTGATACGCGGTCCCCCATCCTTCCGTAAACTTCTCGCGAAAATCGAACGACGACATCCGGTCGCGATGCACGAAGTACGCGCCGTTCTTGAACTGGAACCCTGCCTCGACGACCGCCTGCAGCATGCCGGCCTCGTCGAGATAATCCATGCTCTGCGGCAGCAGGCTTTCGCCGATCGAGAAGCGCGGAAAGTGCTGGCGCTCGAGCACCAGCACCGACCGTCCGGCCTTGCGCAACAGCCCCGCTGCAACCGCGCCGGCAGGTCCCGCGCCGATGATCGCAACGTCGACCGATTCCGATTTCATTTCATTCATGCTTGCCTTCCATCCCGGTTCATCGGGCAGGTTGATTCTTTGCGCCGCAATTCGGCGATGCAAACTACAATAACCGTTCAACAAAAGTACCAACGAGAGGCACATGACAGCTTATCGCACGCGCACGTCCACTTACGTTCCCGAAACCGCCTTCGGCATCTGGTTTCTTCGCACGCACACCTGGGAACATCATGTGCTTCGCGTGGCCATCAACGATCTGAAGCGGCTCGTCGCGGCGCCGTTGCCGAAGTCGCCCGTCATCCTCGATGCCGGCTGCGGACAAGGCAAGTCGTTTCGCTTGCTGAACGACGCGTTCGCTCCCGGCAAGATCGTCGGGATCGACTGCCACGACGAATCGCTTGCGCACGCGTCGGAAGCAGCCCGGCACTGCGGCACCCTCGTCGAATTGCGGCATGCCGATTGCGCAAGCATTCCGCTCGCCGACGCAAGCGTCGACGTCGTTTTCTGCCACCAGACCTTCCACCATCTCGTCGAACAGGAACGTGCGCTGGCCGAGTTCCATCGGGTGCTGAAGCCGGGCGGCGTACTGCTGTTCGCCGAGTCGACCGATGCCTATATCAAGTCGTGGGTCATCCGGCTGTTGTTTCGACATCCTATGCAGGTTCAGAAAAGCGCGGACGGCTATCTCGCGATGCTGCGTGAAACCGGCTTCGCGTTCGACGCCCGAAACGTGTCGTTTCCGTATCTGTGGTGGAGCCGCGCGAATGACTTCGGCCTGCTCGAACGCATCGGCCTGCACAGCCCGAAGCCCGGCAAGCGTCGCGAGACGCTCGTCAACGTCGCCGCACGCAAGCCGGCCTGAACGGGGCCCGCCATCGGGCGGCCCTCGTTCAGGCTCGCCCGCCGCGCGTCAGTGCTTCAGCGTCACGACCTCGCCCGTCAGCGCCACGCCAGCCACGAATGCGCCCGCACCGCAGGTAAAGTCGGTCGTACTGCTGCGCAACACGTTCCGGTAGTTGCTCTTGATCCCGACGACAGCGTTGCCGCCCTCCTTCCGTGCTCGCGCCTGAAGCTCGAGCGCCGCCGACAGGAACACATGCTGGCACGCGGCCTCGTCGCTCTTGCCGAACGCGTTGGTCTTCTTGTTGGTCGCGAAGGTGCCGTATGACTTGACGATCTTCGGGTGCGACTGATCGCCGAAATAGAGCGCGACATCGCCGCCGAGCGTGTCGCCCTCGCTCGTCAGCGCGCTCTCGATCGGATAGTTGCCGACAGAATCGCGCGCATGAGCCTGTGACATCGCCAACGTGGCGAAGAGCAGCGCGAATGCAATCCGGTACTTCATGCCATCCTCCGTGTCATTGCTTGTCGAGCAGCACGACGTCGCCGGACACCGCGATCGCGCCGGCGCTGCCGCTCACGCCGCAGGTGTACTCGGTCGTCGAATCGGAACGCTTGTCGTGAAAGCGCGTCGTCACGTTGATGACCGCGTTCCCGCCATGATTCTTCGCATATTCGCGCAGACGGTCCAGCGCCGTGCTCAACGCCTGTTCGCACGTCGGCTGTTCCGCTTCGGTCGCACGCCGCACGCGCACCGACTCCGAACGCGGGCCGATGCTCGTCTTCACTGCCGGATGAGGTTGCGCTCCGAAATACAGGCTGACACCCGACGCATCCTGTGCCGTCGCCGACGCGGGCAGCGGCAGCGAACGAACCACGGTGCCGCAGCCCGTCAACAACGTCGCCGCGATCAGCATGCCGGCCAGATGTGCTTTCTGCTTCATTGTTCCTGTCCTCTCAGCTCAGTAGGTTCACTTCAATCGCCTTTCCAGGCATCCAACAACACACTTGCGCAGCTCCCGCCGAACCCGAACGAGATCGACAGCGCGCGCTCGATCCGCGCGGTGCGTGCTTCGCGCACCAGCGGCATCCGTCCGAGCGCCGGATCGGGCTCGCCCTCGACCGCGGTGCCGGCAACGAAGCCGTCGCGCATCATCAGGATCGTGTAGAGCGCCTCGTGCGCCCCGCTCGCGCCGAGCGGATGACCGGTCATTCCTTTCGTCGACGAAAACGGCGGCACGTTGCCGCCGAACACATCGGCAAGCGCCTTCAGCTCCTCGATATCGCCAAGCGATGTCGACGGCGCGTGCGTGTTCACATAATCGGGCAGTCGTCCGCCGCCTTCGATCGCCATGCGGATCGCACGCGCGATCCCCGCTGCGTGCGGCGTAGCCATGCCCGCGCCATCCGTGCCCTGGCCGAACCCGGTCAGTTCCGCGTAGATTCGCGCGCCGCGCGAGCGTGCGTGGTCGAGCGACTCGAGCACGAGGATGCCGGCCCCCGAAGCGATCACGAAGCCGTCACGGCCGCACGCGTACGGCCGCGACGCCTGCGCCGGCGTGTCGTTGTAACCGGCCGACAACGCGCCCATCGCGTCGAACATCAGCGTCATGTTGTCGTGGAGCGCCTCGCTGCCGCCCGCGAGCACGATGTCCTGGCAGCCCGACCGGATCAACTGCATCGCATGCCCGATCGCCAGCGCACCGCTCGTGCACGCGGAAGACGGCGAATAGGACACGCCCTCGATGCCGAACAACTGCGCGACGCACGCCGACGCCGTGCTGCTCATCGCACGCGGGACGATATAGGGCGGCGTCTTGTCGATCCCGCGCTGCGCCGCGATCGCCATCGCGTCGTCGTAGTCGGCCATCGAGCCGATGCCCGAGCCGATGATCGCGCCGGCGCGCGGCGAGCGCAGCGTCGCGGGATCGAGTCCGGCATCGCGCAGTGCCGCGGCGGCGGCATGCGCGCCGAAGCGGGCGGTATCGCCCATGAAGCGCTCGTGCTTGCGCGCGAACGGCGCAGCCGCATCGACACTGGCGACGCCCGCGACCTGGCTGCGGAAACCACGTGCACGCCAGCCGTCGACGCGACGGATAGCGGAGCGGCCGGCACGCAACGCGGCCGACACGTCGTCGAGCGAATTGCCCAGACACGACACGATGCCGAGCCCCGTGACGACGACGCGCGCCGGCGCGTAACCGGTTGTGCTCACGCGACGCCCCTGCGGAAGATCAACGAAGTGTTGATCCCACCGAAGGCGAAGTTGTTGCTCATCGCGAACTCCGCGTCGATCGCGCGCGCGCCGTCGACGATGTAGTCGAGCGAAGCGCAAGCCGGATCGACGTTATCGAGGTTGAGCGTCGGCACGTACCAGTTGCGCTTCATCATCTCGATCGTCCACCACGCCTCGAGCGCACCGCACGCGCCGAGCGTATGACCGACATAGCTCTTCAGCGAACTGATCGGCATGTTTTCGCCGAACACCGATGCCGTCGCATGACTCTCGGCGACATCGCCGCGATCGGTCGACGTGCCGTGTGCATTCACGTATGCAATCGCCGCCGGATCGAGAGACGCGTCGCGCAGCGCAAGCCGCATCGCGATCGCCATCGTTTCGGCGGTCGGCTGCGTAATGTGTCCGCCGTCCGAATTGCAGCCGAAGCCGACGATCTCGGCATGGATCGTCGCGCCACGCGCGAGCGCATGTTCGTATTCCTCGAGCACCAGCGTCGCGGCCCCTTCCCCGACGACCAGACCGTCGCGGCCGACGTCGAACGGCCGCGGCGTCAGTGCGGCGGCATCGTTGCGCGTACTGGTGGCATACAGCGTGTCGAACACCGCGACGGCCGGCCCCGACAACTCTTCGGCCCCGCCGGCGAGCATCAGTGCCTGCTTGCCGGCCGCGATCGCCTCGTATGCGTAACCGATCGCCTGGCTGCCGGACGCGCACGCCGACGACGCCGGCACGATGCGGCCCTTCAGATCCCAGAACAGGCTGACGTTGACGGCCGTCGTATGCGGCATCATCTGCACGTAGCTGTTCGACGTCACGTCGCGCATCGAGCCGGTCTCGAGCATCGTGCCGAACGCGCGGATCGGCTCGACCGAACCCGACGACGAGCCGTAAGCGACGCCCATCCGGCCGTCCTTGATCGACGGATCGTCAGCGAGCCCGGCATCGGCAAGCGCGAGTTCGCTCGCCCGCACCGCATACAGAGACACCGGCCCCATCGACCGGGTCTTCTTGCGCGGGTACCATGCCGGCGCCACAAAGCCTGGCAGCGGACACGCGAGCCGCGTATGCAGCGACTCGTAGCAGTCCCACTCCTGCATGCGCCGCACCGCGTTGCGCGCGCCGCGCAGGCGCGCCTCGATTTCCGGCCACGTTTCGCCGAAAGCGGTCACGCCGCCCATTCCCGTCACGACGACTCGCTTCATCACACCATCCCGCCGTTGACGCCGATCACTTGCCGCGTCACATAGGTCGCCGCATCGGACATCAGGAATCCAACCACCGCCGCCACTTCGTCGGGCTGTCCGACACGTCCCATCGGCACGGTCTGCAGCGCGTGCTCGAGCGGTACGTCATCGAGCATGCCGGTGTCGACGAGGCCGGGTGCAACGCAATTGACCGTGATGCGTCGCGACGCCAGTTCGACCGCGAGCGCCTTGGTCGCGCCGATCAACCCGGCCTTCGCCGCGCTGTAGTTGACTTGTCCGCGATTGCCGATGACGCCCGATACCGACGCGATCGTCACGATGCGTCCCCCGGCGCGCAACCGCACCATCGGCATCGTCAGTGGATGGACGACGTTGTAGAACCCGTCCAGCCCGGTCTCGATCACGACGTCCCAGTCCTCGTCCGTCAGCGCGGGAAACGCGCCGTCGCGCGTGACGCCGGCGCTGCACACGATGCCGTAGTACGCGCCGTTCGCTTCCACGTCAGTCTCGAGCTGCTGCCGACAGGCCGTGCGGTCGCGCACGTCGAACTGCAGCACGCCCGCCGTGCCGCCCTGCTCCCGGATCGCGGCCGCGACGGCTTCCGCCTGATCGCGACCGCTGCGGCAGTGAACCGTCACGGAGAAGCCGTCCGACGCGAGGCGCATGGCAACGGCCCGGCCGATACCGCGGCTCGCGCCGGTCACGAGTACTCGCCGAGTCATGAGTTGAAACTCCCTTCGATAAAAGACTGAAAATCGTCCGGCTGGTACACCTTGACGATCGCCTCCGCGCAGCACCGATCGCCTGCATGGATCGCGCATTCGTAGGCGCCGTGCCCTTCGTCACCGCGCAGCAATTCGCGCGCGGTGATCCGCAATGCCGCGCCGGCGTCGAACGCGGCCCGGTGCGCGGTGTAACGGTTCGCACCGAGCAGCACGCCCGGTTTCGCTCGCCCGCCCGCATGCCGTGCGAGCAACCCGACGTGCGCGGCAATCGCCTGCGCCATCAGCTCGATACCGATCCACGCCGGCATCGCACCGTCGTCGCCGGCATACCAGGCATCGTCGCGCACGCTCGCGGCCACCTCGATCGCCGTTTCCGAACAGCGTTCGATCGCGTCGAGCAGCAACATCGTGCCGCGATGCGGCAGCACGTCGAGCACGTCGCAAACGGCGATCTCCGCACCGTCGTGCAACGTTTCGGTCAGCGAACCGGTCTGCATGTCAGTTCCCCAGGATCAGGCTGGCATTGCTGCCGCCGAAAGCGAACGAATTGCTCATCACATACTGTCCCGATGCATCGCCGGCCAGCCGGCGTTCCGTTTGCACGAGATCCAGCGCCGGCAACGCCGGATCGGCCTCGCCGTCCCAAACGTGCGCCGGCAGCGACAACCCGCGGGCGAGCGTCAACCAGCCGAATGCGAGTTCGGTCGCGCCCGCCGCGCCGAGCAGGTGCCCCGTGAGCGGCTTCGTTCCGCTCGCGGGTACGCCGGCGGGAAACACCCGCGCGGTCACGCGCGCTTCCATCTCGTCGTTCAGGCGCGTTGCCGTCGCATGCAGGTTCACGTAGCCGATCGCGGACGGTGGCACGCCCGCGTCGGCGAGCGCCGCGCGCAGCGCGTCCTCGGCGCCGAGTCCGGCCGGGTCCGGTGCCGAGATGTGATGCGCGTCGCTCGATTCACCGACACCGGCAAGCCGCACCGCGGCTTCGTCGCGGCTCATCACGAACACGGCCGCGCCTTCGCCGATATTGATCCCGCATCGGTTACGGCTCATCGGATTGGTCCGCGTCGGGCTGACCGATTCGAGCGACGCAAAGCCCTGCAAAGTCATCTCGCACAGCGAATCCGCGCCGCCGACGATCACCGCATCGCACAGGTTCAGGCGCAGCAGGCGACGCGCCGCCGCGAACGCCTTCGCGCTCGACGTGCAGGCGGTCGACACCGTATAGGCCGGCCCCGCCAGACCCAGCGCCGCCCGCACGAACGGTGCGGCGGTCCCGATCTCCATCTGCCGGTAATCGAATCCGGGCGGCATCGCGCCGGTCGCCGCTCGCTGCGCGAACGCGTCCTCGGCCGCGCGAATGCCGGACGTGCTGGTGCCGATCACGACGCCGATCCGGCGCGGCCCGTGACGCGCCACCACCGCATCGACGGCAGGAGCGATCTGCGCGAGCGCTGCCAGCAGCAGGCGATTGTTGCGGCAGTCGAAATGCGTCAGTCGCGCGGGCGGCGCGATATCGAGCGGCGAGCACACCTGCCCGACCCAGCCGCGGGAGGGTTCTGCCGCGTGCGTGCCCATGCCTGGCGACATGCCGGTGCGAAGTGCATCGGCGATCTCGTCGACGGACCCGCCGAGCGCATTGACCATGCCGAGTGCCGACAGATAGACGGGCGCCTGTGTCAGGTTCATGCGCGATTCTCCGTATGGGACGGTGTTGCGAGCGGCGCGAACAGTACCGAAAACACGATGCCCAACGCGAGCGTCGTACCGAAGCTGCGCAATGCCGGCATCGCACTCACGCCCAGCATGCCGAACGACAGCAGCGTCGTCGCGGCGGACAGCAGCACGCCGGTCCAGACGGCGCCGAGATCGGCCGCGTCCCGCATACACCCTTCGCGCAGGAATACTGCATAATTCGCGCCCACGCCGAGCACCAGCATCAGCGCAAGCCAGTTGAACAGCGTAAGCGGCACGTTCGCATAGCCGAACACAGCCAGCGTCAGGCCGATCGCCAGCACGACCGGCAGCGTCGTCGCAAGACCGCCGCGCACGCCATAACGCCACGCCAGCAGGCCGGCGATCACGACGAGCGCGCCGGCGAGCCACAAGCCGCTGTCGATGCGGTACGCACCGAACAGCCTCGACACGCTCGCGGCCTTGTCGACCCACGTCACGCCCGGCAGGCCGCGCGCGATCGTTTCGAACGACGCGACGTCCGTCGCGTCGGCCCGTTCGGGAATCGCAATCGCCGCATACACGGGATCGCGCTCGCCGACCTTGCCGAGCCACAGATGGCGGAACGGCGCCGACCATTGCGCGGCCAGCCACGTATCGACCGACAACGATGCCCGCGCGTCGCGAGCGAACGCGTCGATCCACGCATGCGCGACATCGTCGCGGAATCCTGCTTGTTCGAGCGTCGCGCGCAACGCCGCCGGATCCGCGAACACGCGTTCGGCCAACACCGCGCGATTGCGCGCCTGCTGCCTCGCCGACGGCACGAATGCCGCGATCGACTGGACCCGGCCGACATGCAGCGGCGCCAGCGACGCGACGAGCGAGGCCGATCGTTCGAGCACGTCTTCCGGTGTCGCGCCCTGGACCACGAAGAATCTGGCCGTGTTCTCGAGGCCGACCGCCGCGCGAATTTCGCCCTCCTGGCGCACCAGGTCCGGATCGCGCTGGATCAGCAACTGGATGTCGTCGTCGCTACGCAGCGCGATCCAGCCCGGCACCGCGACGAGCGCGAGCAGCGCCGCGGCCGCCATCGCACGCCGCCCGCCCAGCACGGATCGCCAACCTGCCAGCACGCGCGCGGCACACGCAAACACGCGTGCGGGCGTTCGCTTCGGCGCCTGTGTGAGCATCAGCGGCAGAAACCCCGTCACGGCCGCGAACGCGGCCGCAATGCCGACCATCGCGAAGCAGGCGATCTGCTTCAGTGCCGGAAACGGCACCCACATCAGGATCGCGTAGCCGAGCAGGCTCGTCGCGAGCGCGACCGCGAGCGCAGGTCGCACGGCAGCCGCGCCCCGTCGCGCGTCCCACTGCTTTCCGACGGATAGATGAACGACGAAATACTGGATCGAATAATCGACCGCTTCGCCGATCAGGCTCACGCCGAACACGAGTGTCAGCAGATGCAGCTTGCCGAACACGAGCAGCGTCGCCGCGAGTGCGCAGGCGATGCCGAACGCCGTGGATGCAAACGCCAGCACCAGCAGGCGCGGCGTGCGGAACACGCTCGTCAGCAGCAAGGCGATTCCGATGAGCGACACTGCGCCGATCACGTGCACGTCGCGCTCCGCGCTCGCGCGCGCGGCTTCCGCGTAAAACACCGCGCCGGCACGATCGATTCGCGCGCCCGGATAATCCGTGCCGACCGAGCGCTCCGCATCGGCGGTCGCGTCACGCACCGCCCGCTGGACTTTCGATTCGTATGCCGAACCGGCAAGCGACGTCATCACGAGCACCCCCGTGACACCGTCGCGGTGCGACACGAGCATCCCGTCCTCGAGCGCGAGATTCGACGTTGCCAGCGGCAGGCCCGCGAGCCAGTGCTGGAGCCAGCCGAACGGATCGTCCGCGACGGCGGTCGGCAGGCCGTCAGCCGGCGGCCCGTAAAGTCGCCGGGCCAGCCGGTCGGCAAGCGCTGCGTCGCGTCGTTCGAGCGACGCGCGATCGGCCTCGGTCAGCAATCCGAAGCGGGCCAGCAGATAGGTCGCCGCGATCTGCGACACGTCGAACGGGGGCACCTCGACCGTCACCGAGCGAAACGCACCGCTATGCGCGAGCCGGGCACCGAACTGCTTTGCGGCGGCTTTCGCGCGCGCAGCGTCGCGGTCGGTCACCAGATAGACGGTGCGGCCGCCGAGCATGTTGCCGATCGTCTCGACCGCCTTCTCGGCCACCGGATTCGCCTCGGTCGCGGGCAGCAGCGCCAGCAGGTTCGTCTGCAACGGCGACGGCCCCATGAAACGCCAGATGCAGTAAAGCACGACGACGAGTGCGACCAGGGCCCACGCGGCGCAGCGCAGCCGGCGCCGGGCAAGCCTGGCCGGGACGTCGATCGCGTCGCGCGTCTCGCTCATCAGCGCGTCCCCAGCCACGCGCGCTCGGCCGGCGCGGGACCGTCCACCGGCGTCGCCCGCGTGAATTCGAGCGTGGTTACGTTACCGTTCGCGAACGTCATGTCGAGCCGGCCGAGATACGTGCCGCCGCCCATCTCGATCGTGCGGACCGCCTGCGCGAGCTGCGGCTGGTTAGGTCGAAGGAGCATCCGCCAGCGTTCGCGCGTGCCGCTCGCTTCGACGTCGAATTGCGCGTACAGCGCCGACAGATCGCCGCCGAGCATGTCTCGCATCATCCGCGACACCTGTGCGACGCCGCGGCCGTTGCCGCTCGGCGCGACAAGCCTGCCATCGGCCCCGACTTCGCGCACGCCGCCATCGGTAATCACGTAGGTCGCCTGGTACGGCGTCTGGATCCGCCACACGACACCCGACGCTCGATCGAACAGCATCGAGCCCGTGCTGACGAGCGGCTGCTTCATCGCCGCGAGCGTCTGGGTCTGCCGAAAATCGGCGCGGATTGCGCCGACTCGCGCCAGCCTCGCCGCGATGTCGGACACGAGCGCGGTGTTCTCGGGCCGCGCCGCAGCCGGCGCTGTCGACGCGGCCGGAGCCGCGTGCGCAATACCCGCAACGAACGTCGCGCATGCGCCGAGCGCCGCGAGAAATCCCCGGTAGCCACGGTTCGTCGTCATCGTGCTTGCACCCGTTCGATCAACGCTGCCGGCGAAACGAACTGCAACTCCCGCGTCGCGGCGTCGATGGCCAGCTGGACCGTGTACCCTTTCGTCAGGCGCTCGCCCGACCCGGCATCGACGATTTCGTAGCCGATCCGCAGCCGGTTCTCGAATTCGAGCAGCGTTGTGCGCACATCGAGCTGCTGGCCGTAGGTCGCCGGCCGCACGTACTTCAGGTGCGCCTCGACAACCGGCCACATGTAACCCGACGCCAGCATCGCCGGGTAGTCGTAGCCGATCATCCGCAGCAACGCCGCGCGCCCGCTTTCGAAATACTTCAGATAGTGGCCGTGCCAGCAGACGTTCATCGCGTCGACGTCGTGAAACGGGACTTCGACACGGGCCGTCGCCGTCAGCGGCGCTCCCGGTGCACTCATGCGGCCTCCCTGCAAGACGATGCACCGATCGGGTCGCAGGCGGCGAGCCGGGCAGTCAACGCGCGCAGCTCGGCTTCCAGCGGCCGATCCTCCACCACCAGCGGCGAACGGCTGCCCACGTCGTCGACGAACGCGCGCAGCGCGGGCGACAGGTGCGTGCCGGCGGCATCCCGCTGGCGCAGCCGCACGGCCTGCACGGTCGCGAGCACATGCGCCGCTGCAACCTGCTCCGTCAGCGCGAGCACGCGCAGGCAATCGCGCGCCGCGATCGTGCCCATGCTCACCTTGTCCTGGTTGTGCGACTCCGTGGAGCGCGAGAACACGCTCGCCGGCATCGTGTGCTTCAGCGCTTCCGCCGTCCATGCCGATGCGGAGATCTGCACCGCCTTGAAGCCATGATTGATGGCCGCGCGATCGCCCGTCGCGCCCGTCAGGTTGCGCGGCAAGCCGTTGCTGAACTTGTCGTCGACGAGCAGCGCGAGCTGGCGGTCCATCAGATCCGCGAGATTGGCCACCGCCGTTTTCAGCGCGTCCATCGCGAACGCGATGTGACCGCCGTAGAAATTTCCCCCGTGCAGCACGCTGCCGTCGTCAGGATCGATCAACGGATTGTCGTTGGCGCTGTTCAACTCGTTCTCGACATCGCGACGCACCCACGTCAGCGCGTCGCGCGTCACGCCAATCACATGCGGCGCGCAGCGCACCGAATAGCGATCCTGCAGACGGTGCCCCGGCGTGTCGTCGCGACCGGCCAGGTCCGCGCGTATCCAGGCCGCCGCCTCGGCCTGCCCGGCATGCGGCTTCGCGTCGAACAGCCGCGCGTCGAAGTGCGCGGCGCGGCCGTCGAGCGCGACGGTCGTCAGCGCGGTCAGGCGCGCGGCGATGCGCGTCAGGTGGTCGGCGCGCGCGAACGCGAGGCAAGCGAGCCCCGTCATCACCGCCGTGCCGTTCATCAGCGCGAGGCCCTCCTTCGGCGCCAGTTGCAGCGGCGCGTGGCCGATCGTGCTCCAGACATCGCGCGCGTCGCATTCGGCGCCGTCGAACAGGACGGTGCGCTCGCCGGCCAGCGCGGCCGCGACATAGGACAACGGCGTCAGGTCGCCGCTCGCGCCGACGGAACCTTCGGACGGAATCCGCGGCAGGATCCGATGATTCACGAGGTCGGCCAGCCGTTCGAGCAGCATGAATCGCACACCTGAATAGCCGAACGCGAGCGAATTGAGCCGCGCGGCGACGATCGCCAGCGTCTGCTGCGCATCGAACCAGTCGCCCATCCCGCATCCGTGATAACGCGTCAACTGCAGCGGCAGCGCCTCGACGAGCGCCGGCGGCACGTCGACAACACACGCGTCGCCGTATCCGGTGGTCACGCCATACAGGATTCCGCCACCGGCAAGGTAGTCGCGCAGCCGCGCCGCGCCGCGCTCGATGCGCTCGCGCCAGCCGATATCCGCATTCAGCTTTACCGGTGCGCCGGCGCAGGCGATCGCAACGACATCCTCGATGGTCAAATGCCGCGCGCCGATCACGACCGGCGCATGGGCCGTTTCGGACCGCGCCGCGGCGGGCGCGTGCAATTCGTCGGTCACGTTATGTTCAGCCATGCGGACCTCCATCGGGCCGCGCCCAGAAATCGAAGAAATTGAACCATTGGTAGGGAGCCTTGCGGCAGTAATGCTCGAGCCGTTCGGCATAGCGCTGCGCCCATGCGGCCACGTGTCCCGAGCGGTCGCGGCGCGGCAGCTCGATGCGTTCGGCGAACGGTTCGAAGTAGAGCCGGTAACCTCGCCTCTCTTTCAGACAGAAGAACAGGTAAACCGGGCATTCGAGCGCGTGCGCAAGGATGTACGGCCCCTGTGCAAACGGCGCGGCGGCATCGAGAAAGCGCGCATCGACCGTCTTGCCCGCATCGTGCGGCGGCACGCGATCGCCGACGATCACGAGCAGTTCGCCCGCATCGATGCGCGACTGCATCATGAGCGCCGTGTCCGGCCCGAAATCCGTCACCTGCACGAGTTGCTTGCCGAAATCCCGGCTCGTCTTCGCCAATATCTCGTTGAAGCGCTGCGCGTGCTCCGTATAGACCACCGCTGTCACTTTCGTATGCGCGTCGCGCAATGCAAGTGCCCGCGTCATCTCCAGATTGCCGAGATGCGCGCCGATCACGAGCGCGCCGCGCCCGCTGGCGGCCAGTGCATCGAACGCCGACGCGTCGTCGAAGCACACGTCGAATTCATCGAGCCGGCCGGACCACGCGACGAACTTGTCGAAGCCCGATTGCGCGAACGCGAGCATGTGCCGATACGCGGTGCGCCAGCCCGGACGCGGTGCCGCGCCCACGCCGCCTGCCCCGCGCAGGCGCGTGAAATAGGCGTTCGAAGCGACGCGCGCGGCGCGGTTGGTCAGCACGAAGTAGCCGACGATCGGATACAGCCACATCGACGTGATGCGCGTGCCGACCCAGCGGCAGCTCAACGCCAGCAGCGCCATCCCGACGCGGCTGCCTCGTTCCGGCATGCGCCACCACGACTGCGCCCGGCCCGCGCCCGGCGCGCCGAGTCGCCGGCACAGCCGACGCGCGATCAACCACGGTGCGCGTGCCAGCATGCCCAGCGCCAGTCGCGTATGGCTCGCGCTGATGCGCACGTTGTCGCGTAATACGTCGAAATGCGACACGCCGTCTTCCGGATAAACGACACGCGTCGGAATCGTCCGGAACGTCAGGCCGCGCCAGTGAAGCCGTACCAGCACCTCGCTGTCGAACGCCATCCGCTTCGGCATCGGCACCGCGTCGATCAGTGTGCAGACCGCATCGACCGGATAGAGGCGGAATCCGCACATCGCGTCGGGAATATCCAGCGACAGCGTCTCGATCCAGACCCACACGTGCGTCAGATAGCGGCCGTACAGGCGCGCTTTCGGCACGCTTGCATCGAAACATGGACGGCCGAGCACGACCGCGTCCGGTTCCGCTTGCGCGGCCGCGACGAATTTCGGCACATCGGCCGCGTCATGCTGACCGTCGGCGTCGATCTGGATCGCATGCCGGTAACCGCGGTCGCGCGCCGCGCGCAATCCGGCCATCACCGCCGCCCCTTTGCCGCCATTCACCGGCAGCCGCAGCAAGGTCATGCAGTCCGCATACCGCACGGCCAGCCCGGCCAGTGTCTGCTGCGTCGGCACGTCGCTGCCATCGTCGACCACGATGATCGGCAGCCCGTGCACGGCAAGCCGCGCGAGCGTATCGCCGATCGCGTCGCGATGGTTGTAGATCGGGATGACGATACAGACGCCGGTCATTGCATCGCCCCGCCATAAACGAGCGTACCCGACGTGCATTCGCGCGCGCCGCGCCGGAACGCAAAGCGCACGCATCCGCGTGCCGGATCGTGCGCGAGGCGCAATGCGAGCACGGCGCCCGGCGGAACCGGCGCCTTGAACTTCAGATGATCGATCGAGCGGACCGCGAGCGCTGTATCGAACGCGCGGCCGGCAAGCCGGGCGGCCCAATCGATCTGCACGACGCCGGGGAGAATCGGCATGCCGGGGAAATGACCGTCGAAATGCGCGAGCGCCGCCGGCACGCGCAGTTCGTAATGCAGGCTGTCGGCGTCGCGCCACTCGGCCAGCAGTTCAAAACCCTCCGCCGTCGGTGCGAACGCGGCCGCGAGCGCCGACGCCGGCAGCTTGCCGCGCGCATCGAACGGCATCGTGCGGCGGAACCGCCAGTGGCGCGGCAACGCGGCTGCGTCGAAATACTCGCCGAGGTCGTGCCGCAACGCCGCAGCGAGTGCCACGCGGCCGTCGGTCTTCAATATCTGGCGGCCGGTGTCGGTCAATACCGCGACCACGCCAATGTGTGCGCGCGATGTGCCTTCGACGACCGTCGCCGCGGCCTGTCCGATATACGGATGCTGGAGAATCCGCGTTTCGAGTTCGGGCAGCGACACGCGCTTGCCATCGAGCTTCACCACGCGATCGCGACGCCCCGTCAATTCGAAACGTCCCTGCCGATCGAAGCGTGCGGTATCGTCGGTGCGATGCCAGTCGTCGTGACCGAGATGCGCGGAGCGCACGAGCAGCGCGCCGTCGTCGTCGCGACGCACATCGATTCCCGCCATCGGCTGCCACGCGCTCGTCAGATCCTGACGGCGCCACGCGATGCCGCCCGTCTCGGTGCTGCCGAATATCTCGAACGGCGCGGCGCCGAAGGCCGCCGAATAAACCAATGCCGTTTCCTCAGGCAACGGGCCGCCCGACGAGAAGAACAGGCGCGGCGCGGGATCCTGCATCGGAAAACCCGGCAATGCCGGCCAGCGCATCAATTGCGACGGAGTCGATATGACGATGGCGTCGCCGTATGCCGCAAGCCGCTGCTGCAGTTGCTGCGGTTCGAGCACCGACGCGCGGTCGAACGCGCGTCCGACCGCCAACGGCCACAGGATTCTGAAAAGCAGTCCGTAGATATGGTGATGCGGAACGCTCGACAGCGCGACCGCCGCGCCGACCTGCCCGCCCCATTCGCGTTGCAGCGTCCGCACCTCGGCATCGAACTGGGCCAGCGACTTGCGCACCGGTTTCGCGGCGCCGCTGCTGCCCGATGTGTAGAGCGTGATCGCCGCGTCCGATGCGATCGCGCGCCCAGCGACCTCGATGCCCCCCACGCACTCGCGCGCGCATTCCGCCAGCGCCGCCGCGTCGAGCAGCAGATCGTACGCGTGCGCGAGTTCGTGCAAGTAACCGGGAGCCGCACTGGCCGGAATCACCGTTTCGTTCGCCGCCGCCATCGCGGCGAAGAACGCGCACGCGAAATCGTATGGATCGTCGACACAGACCGCGACGCGACGCGCACCGGCGGCTTCGATCGTTCGCGCGATCGCTTCCGTACGGGCACGCAAGTCGGCCAGCGTGAAATATGCGTCACCGTCGCGGCAGGCGATCGTGGCCGCGTCCGCGTCGGCGCGCAGAAGGTCGGGCAACGCCATCATGCGACGTCTCCCGCGCCGGAGCGCGCCGTTATGAACAAGCGGCGCCAGAGCCATTCGCCGGCGAGCAACGCTCCGATCAGCACGTAGACGATCGCGCCGTTATAGAGCGCCCACGCAGACCGACTCCAGTACAGCGCCGTATAGATGGAAAATCCGCCATTCACGATGAAGAACGCACACCAGATCTGCGTGACACGCCGCGTATAGCGAACGATCGTCTGGCTCGGCTCGGGATACCTCAGCCGCGCGAATTTCTCGATCATCGTCGGGCCGCGCTGCAGCGTCGCGCCGAATGCAACCAGCAGGCCGCCGCTCACGCACGCCGGATAGAAACGGAGAAGGCGCTCGCTGTCCGTCACGGCGATCGCGAGCGACAGGACGGTCAATGCACCTGCCACGCACCAGTCGTGCGCAGTGAGCCGTTTGAGCGCCATCGCGAACGCCCCTTTCCCGATCGTGCGCTGCACCCACAGCAGCACGAACAGCAGGCAGCCGACATAGCGCGGCGTCAGCATCTGCCACGCGAACAGGATGACGAGCGGATACGCGAGCGCCAGCGCCACTCGCGCTGCAACATTGACCCAACGCGGCCGGACCGTGCCGGTCACTCGCATATGCGCAACCGATGTCATCCGGCGCGTGCAAGCAACGCGTGAACCGCGGCAATCACGTCGCCGACGGTTCGCACCGACTTGAACTCTTCCGGCTTGATGCGCTGGCCCGTCATTTCCTGAAGCTTGATGGCGAGATCGACTGCATCGATGCTGTCGAGATCGAGTTCGTCGAACAGATGCGTATCGGCAGTCACGCGCTCCGGTTCGATCGCGAAGTTCTCGTGAAAGATGGCGCGGATGCGCTCAAGGATTTCTGCGTCGGTCACGTGTCACACCCCTTTTGCCGGCACGGCTTCCTGCGGCGCGTGATGCGCCTGCTGACTCACGATGAACGCGGCCAGCGTATTGATCGAACGAAAATGCGCCTTCGCGTGCTCGTCGTTCGCCGTAATCGACAGTTGAAATTTTTTGCGCAGCATGATCCCGACTTCCAGCGCGTCGACCGAATCCAGTCCGATTCCGTCGGTCGAGAAAAGCGGCACGTCGTCACCGATATCGTCGATGGTCATGTCGTTGAGATCGAGCATCTCGATCAGAAGCTGCTTAATTTGCAGTTTTAAAGTATCCATGCCGAAACAGGTGTTGGGTAATGTGCGTTTCCACTTCGTGCGCGATAGTGCGGGCTGCGATCGACGGCGACACGGCGCCGCCAGTCAAGCCATCCGTATCCATCGGATCGAGCACGTCGATCCGCATGCGGAACGCGCGCGACGGCACGTGATACCAGCGCAGCGTCTTGGTGAATACCGGTGGATCGCAATCGATCAGGACCGGCAGGATCCGGGCGCGCGACTGCAGCGCCATGTGCGCGAAGCCACGCGAAAACGCGTGCAGACGGTCGCCGCCGGGGCTGCGCGTGCCCTCGGGAAAGATGATCATCGTGTAGCCGGCCGCCAGTTGCCGCGCGCCGGACTCGACCAATTCGACGGCATCGGCGTTGCTCACGTATTCGGCCGCCCGGACGATACCCCAGAAGCAGGGATTGCCCCAGTGCCCGCGCTTGACCACGCAGCATGCTTTCGGCGTCAACGACAACAGCACCATCACGTCGAGCCAGGTCGGATGATTGGCGACGACGATTGCCGGACCGCCTTCGCCAAGGCGCGATACGCCGGACACTTCCAGCCGCATCACGCCGATGCGTTGCAGCAATGCGACCAGCAGACGAAAGAAGTAATGGATGACAAACGTTACGACTCGCTGACGCGAGCGTCGATGCGGCCACAGCGCCCCGGCAGCGGCGGCGAGCAGCGAGAAAACCGATCCGCACAGCACGAAGAAGGCCAGGCTGGCGCCGGTCGCGAAGAGCCGCCAGCCGAAATCAAGCCGCGCGATCATGCCAGCTCCAGCGCCAGTACGCGTCGCCGCCGCGCCATGTCGTGGCGACACGTTCGGCCAGGCAATGCCGGACCGCCGCGCTCTGCGTATCGGCCTCCACACTGCCAGCCGCCGGCGAATCGTTTGCGCAGTCGATCGCGACGTCGCAGGTCAAGTAGCCGGCCGGCGCAGTCGCGTCGACCAGGATCGCGATTCCCCCGCTTTGCGGATCGTCCCCGACATCGCCGTAGACAGTGTCGGCCGGCTCATGCGCATGAACGAGCAGCACCGGCGACACGGAAGAGGTTTCGTATTGGCAAAATGCCTCGAGCAGCGCATAGCCGAGGGTTTCGTGCCCGGCAGCGACTGCCGTCGCAGGCGATCGGTCGCGACGGGCGATACCGAAGATGCCCGTGACCGCGTTGAGTACCGACAGGCTGAAGGCCGTCGGGGAAACGGGCTCGCCGGCCTGAATAGCATCGAGAATGGTTGTCGTGCGCGCCAGTTCGCCGTGGCGTGACGCAAATACCACGCGCAATGCACCCGTCACGTCCGCACAGTCGCAAGCGGCCTGCAGCGCGAGCCGCGACAATCGGCTCAATCGGCGACGCACCATCGGATCGAGGGCTTCGACGCCCGGCACCCCCGCGGTCGAAATCGACGTCCATCTGGCGATCGGCATGGTCCAATGCAAATCAGCCATTATTATTCTCGATTAGACTTGTTTTCTTTGGGGTTTTTCGTATTCCGCATCATCGGGTGTCCGACGGCCGATTGCTATTTTCGCCGAAACGCACAGACAGCGCGGCATGCCCATCGGGAAAACAAAGAAAAATCGCCGGACAACGCAGCAGCCGGATTATCAATCAGCATTACTTAATCACCGGCATTCCGGTGGGGCCGAACTGTAACAGACGCGTTACAAAAAATCAACATCGGACGGCGGCGAATCCGGGGCATTTAATCTGATTGGTCAATCGGCCAAAATTTCGCCTCACCCAACATTGTTCGTGATAAGCAACGCGCACCACGCGCCGGTTGGTGCCGGGCATAGGCCGGAAAGCAAATTGCACGGTGAGATAAAATGCGGGGCACACCGAGTATCCGCCGGCCGTTTGACGGTCCGCCGACGCCCGCCATTTCAGCCGCACCTCAAAATTGACTGCTGTGAACCCGATGCAGGACCGCACACCCTCCCTTCGATGAGTTATACGCTCGCCACTGCCACTACCCGGGAACTCGAGATCCGCAAGAGCCGCTTCATCGCGCACGCGATTCCCGTCGACGACCGCGACGCCGCGATGCAGGTGCTGCAGCGCCTGCGCAACGAGCATCCGACCGCCACCCACGTTTGCTGGGCGTTGCTGGCGGGTGGCCAGTCGGGCATGTCGGATGACGGCGAGCCGTCGGGCACCGCGGGCCGGCCGATCCTCGAAGTGCTGCGCCATCACGATCTCGACGGCGTGCTCGGCGCGGTCGTGCGCTACTACGGCGGCGTGAAGCTCGGCGCGGGCGGGCTGGTGCGCGCGTACACGGATGCGATCGCATCGGCGCTGCTCGATGCCGAGCGCGTCGAACGCATCCACCAGACGCGACTCGCGATCGAGATCGGCTATCCCGAGGAAGCGCGTGTGCGCCGCTGGATCGAACAGGCCGGGTATGAACTGGTGGACAGCGCGTACGGGATGACGGTGAAGCTCGTGATCAAGCTGCCGGAGACCGCCGAGGCCGATGCGAGAACCGAGCTGTTCGACCTGACGCAGGGGCGGTCGGGGTTTCCAGATCTGTAACGAACTGACGCGCCTCCTCCCGCCTCGCCATCACGGCCTCATGCAAATTTAGCCGAAAATTCAGATACGTCCGATAGAAAAACGGCGCGCCGAGTCCTAATCTCACCGGGTTCCCGGCGACACGCTCCGCAACTGCCCTGCCGGCAGGCCGGAGCACGCTGCGTGAGATGCGCCTCCGGCCAAGGCAGCACGCCATGGCCGGGCGTGCTGCCATGCAGCTCGTCACGCGTCGCCAATAATCAAATCAGCCACGGGATAATGGACGCATGCAGCAAATCCAAAAACTGCAAGCCCAGCTTGCAGAACTCGATCAGCGCATCAAGGCGGCACGGTGCCGCGAACGCAATGTGGTGCTGGAGCAGGTGCGCGAACTCGTCACGAGCTACGCGCTGACCGCACGTGAAATCTTCGGTCACGGTTACAGCGACCGTGCGAAGCTGTTCACCGTCGGCGTGAAGTATCGCGACCCGGTGACGGGCGCAACGTGGAGCGGGCGCGGCCGCGCACCCGCATGGATTGCCGGGCGCGACCGGGCCGCCTTCCTGATCCGGGAGTAACGCGCGCCGCCTTGCGCGGCTCGACCCTCGCCGCCGCCCAAACCCGCGCAGCCGCTCAGTAAATATCCGGCACGATCATGTTGTCCGGCACCGGCCGGCGGATGTAATCCTCGTGATGCTCGCGCTGCGGCAGATCGATCGTCGGGCGCGGCACGTCGTGATACGGCACCTGGCCCAGCAAGTGGTGGATGCAGTTCAGCCGCGCGCGCTTCTTGTCGACCGCCTGCACGACCCACCACGGCGCCTCGGGAATATGCGTGCGCTGCAGCATCTCTTCCTTCGCGGCCGTATAGGCCTCCCAGCGGCGGCGGCTTTCGAGGTCCATCGGGCTCAGCTTCCACTGCTTCAGCGGATCCTGGATCCGGGCCTGGAAGCGCACCTCCTGCTCGTGATCCGTGATCGAGAACCAGTACTTGACGATCTGGATCCCGCTGCGCACGAGCATCTTCTCGAACTCGGGCACCGAACGGAAAAACTCCTCGTACTCGTCATCGGTACAGAAATTCATCACGCGCTCGACGCCCGCCCGGTTGTACCAGCTGCGGTCGAACAGCACGATCTCGCCGCCGGCCGGCAGATGCGCGACGTAGCGCTGGAAGTACCATTGCGTGCGTTCGCGGTTGTTCGGCGCGGGCAACGCGGCGACCCGGCAGACGCGCGGGTTCAGGCGCTGCGTGATGCGCTTGATCACGCCGCCCTTGCCCGCCGCATCGCGACCTTCGAAAATGACGACGAGCCGGTGCCCGGTGGTCATGACCCAGTCCTGCAGCTTCACGAGTTCGCCCTGCAGCCGGAACAGCTCGCGGAAATACTCCTTGCGCGCCTCGCGACGCTCCAGCGAGAACAGCAGGTCCTCGCCGTTGTCGAAGCGGCGGTCGTCAAGCTCCATCTCGAGCTCTTCGTCGTAAGCATCGACGAGGTCTTCCTCGAAGCGGCGCTGACGCGTCTCGATCGATTCCATATCGGTGAGGTTGTCGGTCTCGGTGCGGGTATCGTTATCGCCCATGGGGCCTCCTTCCATCATTGACGCAGCCTAACTTGGCCATTATCTCAGTGTCGCGCGTCAATTTGATGAAAAACGCCTGCCGTGCCCGTCGGATCTGGCGCGATGCGGTAACGCAGGTGCGATCACCGCGCGTCAGCCGGGCGACGGCGGCACGACCGTACCCCCCGACCGGATACTGTTTCGAGGATGCGCCCGCAGCCATCGCGGCGCGAATCTCCGGATTCATCCGGACCACCGGCTGAGTGCGTTGCGCGACCGGGCCCGACACCCGGCCGCGCAACGGCATGCGCACCCGCTGTCGCGAACGCGCACGCATCGCTTCACGTCAGTGGATGATCCGCGTCACCCCGCGCCCGCGCGGGTCGGCCATCGCCTCCGGCGTCTTGCCGTCGATCTTGATCACCTGGATGTCGCCGCTGAAGTCCTGCCCCTTCAACGTGTAGCCACGCGCCTCGATCTGCTTCGCGAGTTCGCCTTCGATCGGGTGGTACGGCTCCCAGAAGATCGTGTTCGGCGGCAGCAGCTGGTGATGGAAGCGCATCGCGCCGACGGCTTCCTTCAACGGCATCCTGAAGTCGTAGATGTTGTTGATCACCTGGAAGATCGACGTGAAGATACGCGAGCCGCCCGGCGTGCCGATCACGAGCGACACCTTGCCGTTCCTGGTCATGATCGTCGGCGACATCGACGACAGCGGGCGCTTCTTCGGTTCGATCGCGTTCGCGTCGCTGCCGACCACGCCAAACATGTTCGCGACGCCCGGCTTCGCGGAGAAGTCGTCCATCTCGTCGTTCAGCACGATGCCCGTGCCGTCGGCGATCACGCCCGAGCCGAAATAGCCGTTGATCGTGTACGTGTTCGACACCGCGTTGCCCCACTTGTCGACGACCGAGAAGTGCGTCGTTTCGGCCTTCTCCGGCATCGTCGTGCCGAGGCCCGGCTGCACGCTCTTCGTGTCCGACGGCTCCTTCGGGTTGACCTCGCCCGCGCGCTTCGCGATGTACGCGTCGTCGGTCAGTTGCGCGATCGGTACCTTGTAGAAGTCGGGATCGCCGAGATACTGCGCGCGATCGGCGAACACGCGCTTCTCGATTTCCGCGACGAGGTGGATGTACTGCGGCGAGTTGAGCTTCACGCCCTCGAAATCCTGCTTGAGGTCGGCCTTCATCTTCAGCAGCTGCACGAGGCCGATGCCGCCCGAACTCGGGGGCGGCGCGGTGATCACCTCATAGCCGTTCCACTTCGCCTGCACCGGCTGGCGCCACACCGCGCGGTATTGCGCGAGATCCTCGGTGGTGATCAGCCCGTTGCCGTCGCCGGTCTTCATCGAAGCCGCGATCAGCTCGGCCGTCTTGCCCTTGTAGAAACCTTCCGCGCCGTCGTTCGAGATTCGCATAAGCACGTCGGCGAGATCGGGCTGCTTGAAGTTCACGCCGGCCTTCAACCCGGAGAAGTACTTGTCGAAGTTGGTCTTGCCACCGAACTCCTTCGACGCGTCGACGCCGCGCTGCGCGAGCTGCTCGTCGACGACGAAGCCGTCGCGCGCATAGTGGATCGCCGGCGCGAGCACCTGCTTCCACTTCAGCTTGCCGAAGCGCTTCTGCGCTTCCCACATGCCCGCGACCGTGCCCGGCACGCCGACCGCGCGCGGGCCGTACAGGCTCATACCCTTGACGACGTTACCGTCCTTGTCGAGGTACATGTCCTTCGTCGCGGCGAGCGGCGCGCGCTCGCGGTAGTCGATGAAGTACGGCTTGCCGTCCTTGTAGATCGTCATGAAGCCGCCGCCGCCGATGTTGCCGGCCTCGGGGTACGTGACGGCGAGCGTGAATGCGATCGCGACGGCCGCGTCGATCGCGTTGCCGCCTTCCTTGAAGATCCGCTCCGCGGCATCCGCGCTGTACTTGTCGGCCACCGCGACCGCCGAGCTCGTCAGCACCGCCGGTTGCGGGCCTTTCGCATAGACGGGCGCGTTCGGCAGGAAACCGATGCCGGCCACCGTCGCGAGCACGACCGCGGATGATTTGAAGCGATTCAGCGTAATCATTGCATGTCCCCCATGTGGATCTCCTTCAGGCAGGAAAAGCACCTGTCCGCTTATAGCCGCTGGCGCGCCGACGGCCATATGCCGGTTTCGTAGTATAGGGGGACAAAAAGGGTCGAACACGCGACGCGGCGCGAAAGCCCATCGATCGGGTGCGTCCGGTCACGCGGCAGCGCAGCAGCATGCATACGAACCGGTCGGAATTGCATGCGGTACGCGTCATCACGCAATGCACAAAACGGAAAGTTGCGAACTGCGCTGCATGCAACACATGCATACAAAAAAATTCGCGGACGAGCCGCCCGTTGCCCAGCCCGATCTGAGAAGATAGCGCCCCGCTTTCGCCGCATCATTTTCTTTCGTTCACGCGCCGCTTCACGTTTCTTCGTCTCATTCCCTATGGCATCACACAATGCGCATCATGCGTCCGGCTTCGCGGCCGGCGTCGTCGCCGCCGTCCTCGTCGCGCAGACCGGCACAACGGGCCCGTGGCACGCGGGCATGCTCGCCGCGTTCGCCATGGGCGTCGCGGGCGGCACCGCGCCCGACTGGCTCGAAGTCGCATGGTGGACCCGCAAGCGGCGGCTGTGGATCACGCACCGCACCGTCACGCACTGGGGCATCGGCTGGATCGCGCTGCTCGCGCTCGGGTGGCACGGGCTCACCCATCATCCGCATCCGCTGTGGGCCGCGCCGCTGTTCGGCTTCGCGTGTGGCGGCGTGATGCACCTGCTCGCCGACTGGCCGAACCCGCTCGGCGTGCCGTGGATCTGGCGGCGCCATTCGCTCAACCTGTGGAACAGCGGACATTGCGACCTGATCGTGGTGGCCGCCGCATGGGGCGGCACGCTGTGGCTTGCGCAATCGCTGTGGACGCGCGCACCGCTGCTCGAACACTGGCTCGGCTGGCTGCATCGCATGTAGTCGCTTGAAGTGTCGCTTCGGCGCGATATCGGCGTGCCGGCACACACGCAACTTTACGTCCATTGAAAGTGCGGCGCAGGCCCCCATCTCGATCCGAATCGTCGGCACGCTAGCCCGAGCGGCACGCGATGCCCGGCACGCACGCGCGACGTCTGGCACACTGGCGATTCGATTCGCGCGCGATCCGTCCGCGCGCTCGCACCCCATTTCAACGCTCCGATGGACGTCACCGCTACCCGCCCTGCCGCCAGTGCGCTCGACGTGTTCCACCCGGCCGTCGCCGCGTGGTTCCGGCGCACGTTCGCCGCGCCGACCGGCGCGCAGGCGCTCGCATGGCCGCATATCAAGGCCGGCCGCTCGACGCTCGTCGCCGCGCCGACCGGCTCCGGCAAGACGCTCACCGCGTTCCTGTGCGCGCTCGACGATCTGGTACGCGATGCGTTGTCGCACGACGGCACGCTTCCCGATGCGACACTCGTCGTCTACGTGTCGCCGCTGAAGGCGCTGTCAAACGACATCCACGTGAACCTCGACGCGCCGCTCGCCGGCATCGCGGAATCGCTCGCGCAACTCGGCCTGCCGGTGCCGGCGATCCGCACCGCCGTGCGCACCGGCGACACAACGCAGGCCGAACGCGCCGCGCTGCGCAAGCGCGCGCCGCACATCCTCGTCACGACGCCCGAGTCGCTGTACGTACTGCTGTCGTCCACGTCGGGGCGGCAGATGCTGTCGAACGTGCGCTCGGTCATCGTCGACGAAATCCACGCGCTCGCATCGTCCAAGCGCGGCAGCCATCTCGCGCTGTCGCTCGAACGTCTCGATGCGCTGGCCGGCCATGCGCTGCCGCGCATCGGGCTGTCGGCGACGCAAAAGCCGATCGACGCGGTCGCGCGCTTCCTGGTCGGCGGCCCGGCCGATGCGCCGCGCGACTGCACGATCGTCGACACCGGCCACACGCGCGAGCGCGACCTCGCGCTCGAACTGCCGAACGTGCCGCTCGAACCCGTGATGGCGACCGACGTGTGGGAACAGGTATACGACCGGATCGCAGGGCTCGCGGCCGCACATCGCACGACGCTGGTGTTCGTCAACACGCGGCGCACCGCCGAGCGCATGGCGCGCCATCTCGCCGACCGGCTCGGCAAGGAAGCGATCGCCGCGCATCACGGCAGTCTCGCGAAGGAGCACCGCTTCGATGCCGAGCAGCGCCTGAAGCGCGGCGAACTGAAGCTGCTCGTCGCCACCGCATCGCTCGAACTCGGCATCGACATCGGCGATGTCGATCTCGTCTGCCAGGTCGGCTCGCCGCGCGGCATCGCACCGTTCCTGCAGCGCGTCGGCCGCTCGGGGCACCACGTCGGCGGCGTGCCGAAGGGCCGGCTGTTCCCGCTGTCGCGCGACGAACTCGTCGAATGCGCGGCGCTGCTCGATTGCGTGCAGCGCGGCGAACTCGACGCATTGCGAATTCCCGAAGCGCCGCTCGACGTGCTCGCGCAGCAGATCGTCGCCGAAGTCGCGTGCGCGGAATGGCAGGAGGACGCGCTGTATGCGAGCTTCACGCGCGCGGCGCCGTATGCGCGGCTGACGCGCGAACGCTTCGACGAAGTGATGAAGATGCTCGCCGAAGGCTTCACGAGCCGCCGCGGCGTGCGCGGCGCATACCTGCATCGCGACGTGGTCGGCGGCACGGTGCGCGGGCGCCGCAACGCGATGATGACCGCGACTACCTCGGGCGGCACGATCCCCGACATGGCCGACTACGCGGTGCTGCTCGAACCGCAGGGCATCCAGGTCGGCACCGTCAACGAGGATTTCGCGATCGAGAGCCTGGCCGGCGACGTGTTCCAGCTGGGCAACCAGTCGTACCGGATCATTCGCGTGGAAACGGGCCGCGTGCGCGTCGAGGACGCGCAGGGCCAGTCGCCGAACATTCCGTTCTGGCTCGGCGAGGCGCCGGGGCGCAGCGACGAGCTGTCGGCGGCGGTCGGCCGGCTGCGTGCACGGCTCGACGGGCTGTTCGCCGACGGCGACCGGCAAGCGGACGCCGGCGAGCGCAAACGCGCGGGCGGTAAAGCCGCGAGCAACGCGAAAGCCAACGCGGAAACCGAAACAGGCACCGTGATCGCCCCCGCCGAAAGCCGCCTCGCGCCGGCGTTGCGCTGGCTCGTCGACGATCTCCACCTGTCGCCCGACGCCGCGCACCAGATCGCCGACTACCTCGCCCGCACGCGCGCCGCGCTCGGCGCGCTGCCGACGCAGGACACGCTCGTGATGGAGCGTTTCTTCGACGAATCGGGCGGCACGCAGCTCGTGATCCATTCGCCGTTCGGCAGCCGCATCAACCGCGCGTGGGGGCTCGCGCTGCGCAAGCGCTTCTGCCGCAGTTTCAACTTCGAGCTGCAGGCCGCCGCGACCGACGACGCGATCATCCTGTCGCTGTCGCTCGCGCACAGCTTCGCGCTCGACGAGGTGTGGCGCTACCTGCGTTCGGCCAGCGCCGAGCACGTGCTGGTCCAGGCGCTGCTCGACGCGCCGATGTTCGGCGTGCGCTGGCGCTGGAACGCGACGACCGCGCTCGCGCTGCCGCGCTTCACGGGCGGCCGGCGCACCGCGCCGCAACTGCAGCGGATGAAGAGCGAGGATCTGCTCGCGACCGTGTTCCCGGATCAGGTCGCGTGCCTCGAGAACATCGTCGGCGAACGCGAGATACCGCATCACCCGCTCGTCGACCAGACGCTCGACGATTGCCTGCACGACGCGATGGACACCGACGGCTGGCTCGCGCTGTTGCGCCGGATCGAAAGCGGCGCGATCGAGCTCGTCGCGCGCGACCTGCCCGCGCCGTCGCCGCTCGCGGCCGAGATCCTGAACGCGAAACCCTACGCGTTCCTCGACGATGCGCCGCTCGAGGAGCGCCGCACGCAGGCCGTGCAGTCGCGCCGCTGGAGCGATCCCGAATCGGCCGACGATCTCGGCGCACTCGACGCCGACGCGATCGATGCGGTACGCGACGAAGCATGGCCGCTCGTGCGCGACGCCGACGAAATGCACGATGCGCTGCTCACGCTCGCATGCATCGCCGACAGCGAAGCACAGGCACACGAAGGCTGGGCCGACCGGCTCGCGGAACTCGCGGAGCGCCGCCGTGCAACCAAACTCGTCGCGCCGGGCGGCGCCGCGCTGTGGGTGCCGATCGAACGGCTCGTGTGCCTGCGCACGCTGCATCCCGACGCACGCGTGACACCGGCGCTCAAGGTGCCGGCCGCCTGCGCGCAGCCGTGGGAAGCCGATGCCGCACTCGTCGACGTGGTCCGTGCACGGCTCACCGGCTTCGGGCCGCTTGCGCTCGACGCGATCGCGACACCGCTCGGCCTGCCGCCGGCGTCGATCGCGACGGCGCTCGCGGCGCTGGAGCGCGAAGGCTATGTGATGCGCGGCCGGTTCACGCCGGGCGCGACGACGGACGAATGGTGCGAACGCCACCTGCTCGCGCGCATTCATCGCTATACGGTGAAGCGGCTGCGCCGCGAGATCGAACCGGTCGAGCGTGCCGACTTCATGCGCTTCCTGTTCCATTGGCAACACCTGACGCCGGACACGCGCGGCACTGGCCGCGACGCACTCGCGGCCGTGGTCGAGCAACTCGAAGGCTACGAAGCCGCGGCAAGCGCGTGGGAAGACGCACTGCTGCCCGCGCGGCTCACCGACTACATGGCGGGCGGCCTCGACGAGCTGTGCCGCTCGGGCAAGCTCGTGTGGACCCGCATCGGCGCGCCGGCGCGCACGGCCGGCACGCCCGTGAAAACGACGCCGATCGTGCTGCTGCCGCGCCGCCACCTCGCCGCATGGCAGGCACTGCGCGACCCCGACGCGCAACCGGCGCTGTCCGCGCGGGCCACGCAGGTACGCGACGCGCTCGCCGCACACGGCGCGATGTTCTTCGACGCGCTGCTCGACGACCTGCACATGCTGCCCGTCGAACTCGAACAGGCACTCGGCGAGCTCGTGTCGGCCGGCCTCGTGAATGCGGACAGCTACGCGGGCCTGCGCGCGCTGCTGAAGCCGGCCGTCAAGCGCAGCGCGACCTATGCGCCGCGCACGCGGCGCGGCGGTGCGCTGATAGGCGGGATGGACGATGCGGGCCGCTGGGCGCTCGTGCAGCGTCTCGCGCCGCCGGACGATGCGCCGACGCCGAAACGCGGCCCGGCCGCGACCGATCCCGACGCGCTCGAACACATCGCGTGGACGCTGCTGCGCCGCTACGGCGTCGTGTTCTGGCGGCTGCTCGAACGCGAGGCCGATTGGCTGCCGAGCTGGCGCGAACTCGTGCGCGTGCTGCAGCGCCTCGAAGCGCGCGGCGAGGTTCGCGGCGGACGTTTCGTCGCCGGGCTCGCGGGCGAGCAGTTCGCGCTGCCCGAGGCGATTCCGATTCTGCGCGAACTGCGGCGGCAACCCGGTGACGGGCAGTACATATGCGTGACGGGCGCCGACCCGTTGAATCTCGCAGGCACGCTGCTGCCCGGCGACAAGGTGCCGGCGCTGGCCGGCAATCGCGTGCTGTTCCGCGACGGCGTGCCCGTCGCATCGCTCGTGTCGGGTTCATTCCACTACGCGCCCGAACTGTCGCCCGCTGCGCGCGAGGATGCGCGCCTGCGGCTCGCGCGCCACTGCTGACATCGCCTGACAGACGGCGCAGCACCGACTACTGATCGCCGGGCCGCGCTGTCGCCAGCGTTCGAGTAGCATCGCGCGATTGACCGCGCGGGCTCCCGCGCCCACACACAACAAGACTTTCGGAGACTGCCGCTCATGCCTGCGCATGCCGACTCGCCCGCCGCTCATCACGCGGGCTCGCTGACCATTTTCCAGGGTGCCGCACTGTATATCGGCGCGGTGCTCGGCACCGGCGTGATCGCGTTGCCAGCGCTGGCCGCCGAGGTCGCCGGCCCGGCGTCGCTGCTTGCGTGGGCTGCGCTCGTCGTGCTGTCCGGGCCGCTCGCGGCCACCTTCGCCGCACTCGGCGCACGTTATCCCGACGCGGGCGGTGTGTCGACCTACGCACGGCGCGCATTCGGGCCGAAGGCGGCGGCAATCGTCGGCTGGTGCTTCTATTTCGCGGTGCCGGCCGGCGCACCGGCCGCCGCGATGTTCGGCGGCGCGTACGTCGCGGCCGTCATGGGCGGCGGGCACACGACGGTCATCGTCACGGCTGCCGCGCTGATCGCAGCCGTGTCGGCCGCGAATGCATTCGGCGTCACCGTATCGGGCCGCATGCAGCTCGTGCTGTCGGCGCTGCTCGTCGCGCTGCTGCTCGCCGCGGTGCTGGCGTCCGCGCCGCATGCGCGCACCGCGAACCTGCAGCCGTTCGCGCCGCACGGCTGGCTCGCGGTCGGCCAGGCTGCCGCGCTGCTCGTGTGGAGTTTCGCCGGCTGGGAGGCGATCACGCATCTCGCGGCCGAATTCCGCCGGCCCGCGCACGACATGCCGCGCTCGGCCGGCATCGCGGTCGTGGTCGTCGGGTTCCTGTATCTGTCGGTCGCCGCCGCGAGCGTGACGGTGCTCGGGCCGTCTGCAGGCGCATCGGGTGCACCGCTCGCCGAACTGATCGCGGGCGGCATCGGCGGTCACGCACAGGTGCTCGCGGCCGCGGCCGCGCTGCTGCTCACGCTCGGCACGATGAACGCGTATTTCGCGGGCGCGGCCAAGCTCGGCGCGGCACTCGGGCGCGACGGCGCATTGCCCGCGTGGCTCGCGCAAGGCAGCCAGGTCGGCGGCGTCCCGCGCCGCAGCCTCGGCGTGATCGCCGTGCTCGCGGCCGTCGCGCTGGCCGCGACGACGATCTCGGACGTCGGGGCGAAACCGCTCGTGCTCGTGACGTCCGGGTGTTTCGTGATGGTGTATGGGCTCGGTGCGGCCGCCGCGCTGAAGTTGCTGCCGCGCGGCGGCATCGCTTACCGCTGCGCGTGGATTTCGCTGGTTGCGGTTGCGGGGCTGTTCCTGACGACGGGCTGGTATTTGCTGTGCCCGCTGCTGCTCGCGGGCGGCGCGCTGCTTTATCTGCAGGTGACCGGGCCGCGCAATTGACCCGCCGTATGCGCATGGGCTGACGCCTGCCCGCTCACAGCGACGCGCCGGTGAATCGCAGGCCGGATCACCGGCCGATTCGCTGCGCACATCACGCGAACGGCCGCCGCAAACCGACCCGCCGTTTCGTCACGCCGGTCAGGCCGGCACCAGCTCGAAGCTGAGCCGTTTGCCGAGTGCGGCGGCCGCGCTCGCGAGCGTCGCCAGCGTGAGGCTCGTGTCGGTTTCGTCGAGCAGCCGGTTGAGCGCGGCACGGCTGGTTTTCATCCGCGCGGCCATCGCGGTTTTCGTGATGTGCTGCGCCTTCATTTCCTGCCCGATCTGCCACGCGATCACGCGCTTGATCGCGGTGGCGGTGGCCGCTTCGAGATTGCCGTCCTCTTCGAGGAAGGCATCGAAGTCGCTGCCGATATGCGGGTTGTTCGTGGTCGTCATGTCGTACTCCAGTGCATGGCGTTGCCGGCTGCCTGACCGTCGGAGACGGTGGGTTGCGGCGCAACCGGGAAATTCAGATGGCGTGCGTCAGCGCTTTCAGGCGCGCGACGGTAACGTCGAGATCGTCCGGCGGCGTGGCCGGCGACTTCTTGATGAACCCGTGCAGCAGGACCATCGTGTCGCCGACAACCGTGAACAGGATGCGAGCGCTGCGCGTGGGCAGCACGATCCTGATCTCCCAGAGATCCTTCGCCATCTTCCGAACCAGCGGCATGCCGAGCGGCCAGCCGAATTGAACGGTTTTGATCTCTTCGCCGATCACCCTTCGCTCCACTTGCCCGAGCGCCTTGAGCCATTCGCGCACCGGCTCGTTGCCTCGGGCCGTGCGAAAGAACCGCACGCCGAGCGTGACCTGGATCTGCTGTCTCGGCATCGTCTTGTCACCGATCGTACCAAAAACGATACGATATGCCAAGCACCACGAGGGCGGCTACTGGCCGGATGGCCGATCCGGAAGCGGGGAAAGGGATTGAGCCGGGCTTGTCGCGCGGCCCGAAGGATCAGCGATCGCCGCGAACCGGCTTGCGTGCGGCGCGCGGCGTCCGGTGCGGGCGCTTGTCGCCGAACCGCGACCGCGCGATGTCGCGCACGGCATCGATCAGCGTCCGTGCGACCGGCGACGGCTGCGCATCGGTGCGCAGAATGAGCCCGACCGGCTCGTCGGTACCCGCGGACGGCAGCGGCAGGCGCGCCAGCGCACCGGCCGACAGATCGTATTCGGCCGCATAGAGCGGCACGAACCACACCGCGTCGTTCTCGAGCGCCAGCGCGCGCGCGACCGATACCGACAGCACCTCGATGAACGAATCCAGCGGCGGCGCGCCGCATGCGCCGAGCAGTTGCTCGGCGGACTGCCGGATCAGCGTGCCGTACGGCGGCAGCACGACCGGATAGCGCGCGAGCTCGGTGGCCGGCGCCGCGCTCGACAGCAGCGGGTGCCCGGCGCGCACGACCGCGACGAGCGGCTCGTTGTACAACTGCTCGAACGCGAGCCCGATCATCCGCTCCGGCTCCGACAGTCGCCCGATCGCGCATTCGATCGCACCGGACTTCAGGCGCTCGAGCAGATCGGCGTTCGCGGCCGTCGCGATCCGCACGACGACGCGCGGCCAGCGCGCGGCCAGCGCCTTCATCAACGCGGGCGCGAGCGATGCCGCCACAGTCGGCAGCATGCCGATTTCCAGCGTCGCGGCGGCGGCCCCGCCCTCGCGCGCGAGCAGCCCGACGCCCTGCCGCAGCGCCAGCACGCACGCATTCGCGTGCGGCATGAACAACTGCGCTTCGCGGGTCGGCTGCGCGCCCTGCCGGCCGCGCTCGAACAGCTTCACGCCGAGGATCGCCTCCAGTTCGGCGATCGTCTTCGACACGGCCGGCTGCGTGATCGACAGGCTTTCGGCCGCCTTCTGCACGCCGCCCAGCTGCGCGACCGCGAGAAAGCACTGCAGGTGCCGAAACTTGACGCGGCCGTCGGCGATACGGTTATTCATAACGGGTGGTTATGCGAATGACGATGAAATGCCATTTTGCATAACTTTCCGGATAAGCCCAAGCATTCGGTGAAACGTCATGCGCTACGCCGCAGCGCGTGGAAACCAGTCGGCTCCCAGACCCGCTTCGCGATCAGCAAGCCCGTCCCGTGCTTCTGCCCGAGCGGTGCGGACGACGATTCCGCATGCAGCGCGGCCGCCTTGCTGCGCAGCCGGCGCAATTCCAGTTCGAGTTCCGCGGCGGCCGCTTCCGTCAGCATCCCTTGCGAGAACGTCATCGTCTCGCCCGCGCCGTCGAAGCGGCTGTCGAGGAAATCGCCGAGCGCGTGCGCATGGAAATACCGGCGGATCGGCCCGCCCGGCAGCCAGTCGAAATCGCGCGCGACGCGCACGCGAATCCGGTCGCCCGGCAGCAGCGCGACGACGTTCATCCGGTCGAGCATCAACAGGTATTTCACGCACTCGGCCTTCGTCACGCGATAGGCCGTCACGATGTCCTGCACGGTCCAGTAGTTGATCGCGCAGACGGCGACGAGCAGCAGCTTCTCGTCCGACACGAGCAGCGCCTCCTGCTGCTCGGTCAGCACGTGCAGCCTCGGCGCCGACGCCGATGCCTCCTGCACGAGCTCGGCCAGCGTATAGCCGAGCAACTGCGCGATCTCCGCGACGCGCTCCAGCGTGAAGCGGCCGCTCGCGAACAGCCGCTTCACGCTCGTCTCGGAAACGTCGAGCGCACGCGCGACGTCGCGGTAGGTCATTCCCTGCGCCTTCAACTGGCGCTTCAGCGTTTCGATGAGTTGGGCGGTTTCGGTCATTTTGGTATCGAAAAACGATGCTCAAGGTCGGATATTAGGCTACCTGCGCATGCAGACGAACACTTTTGGATACTTGTCTGCATAATCCGCTCCGTCCTGTCACGCAACGACGGAGCCGAAATGGCCACCCGAACCGAAACCGCCGCTTACGAACCGCAGCACACCGCACCGCGCGATGCACGCGACACGGATCGCACGATGCCGCTCGCCACCGTCCGCACGCTGGCCGCCGGCGCGCATGTCGGCGATCTCGTGTTCATCCGTGTGCCGGCCGGCTCGCCGCGCAACGCGGCAGGCACGACGGGCGCATGGGCCAATCGTTTCGGCATCGTCGTCGATACGTCGGGCGACGAACCCGTGATCGCCGAGCCCGCGTTTGCGTGGACGAAGCTCACGCCGCTGTCGCGCTTCGTCGCCCATGCCGACGGCGGACGCATCGCGCTGGCGCGCCGCGTCGCGGCATCGACCGCCGACGAGCAGCGCCGGTTGCACGCGACGGCCGAACAGCGGATCGACGCATTGCTCGGCAACCGCTTCAACCTGCGGGTGCGGCGCGGGTTCTGCGCGCAGTATGTGAGCGATGTGCTCGGCGCCGACCGGGCCGCGACGCCGGCCGCACTGCTGCGCAGCGGCACGCTGTCGCTCGAATTCGACGGGATCGTGTTCGATCCCGGCCGCCAATAACGACGGGCAGGCTCGGGGAGGCCGGATAACAACAAGAACAAAAGACAAAAAATAGCGACGGGCTGGCTGGAGGGCCGTGCACGGGGTCGTCACCGACGACGCGAAGCCCGATCGCTTTCATCCGCCGGACAGGCATCCTGTCCGGCGGATTTTTCATTGGCTCGACTGACATAACGAACGGTTATGCGTTTCGCGAAAAAAGGTCATTTTGCATAACTTTCCGGATTGGCTAAAGTCCTGCCATCCACTTCGCGAAATACCTATCAGGAGACGCCCGATGGATTCCCCCACGATCCTCACGCCGCGCGACTGGCCGTCGCATCCGGCCTATGTCCACCCCGAGTACCGCTCGTCCGTGAAACGCGGCCCGACCCGCCCGCTGATCCCGCTGAAGGACAAGCTGCGCGACCAGTACGCGCCCGTCTACGGCGCCGAAGATCTCGGCGCGCTCGACCACGACCTGACGAAGAACGCCGTGAAGAACGGCGAGCCGCTCGGCGAGCGCATGGTCGTCACGGGCCACGTGCTCGACGAAGGCGGCAAGCCCGTGCGCAACACGCTCGTCGAGGTGTGGCAGGCGAACGCGGCCGGCCGCTACGTGCACAAGGTCGACCAGCACGACGCGCCGCTCGACCCGAACTTTCTCGGCGCGGGCCGCTGCCTGACCGACAACGAAGGCCGCTACCGCTTCCTGACGATCAAGCCCGGCGCGTATCCGTGGGGCAACCATCCGAACGCGTGGCGCCCGAATCACATCCACTTCTCGCTGTTCGGCGATTACTTCGGCTCGCGTCTCGTCACGCAGATGTACTTCCCCGGCGACCCGCTGCTCGCGTACGACCCGATCTTCCAGGGCACGCCCGAGGCCGCGCGCGATCGCCTGATCTCGCGCTTCTCGATGGACATCACCGAAGAAGGCTATGCGCTCGGCTACGAATTCGACATCGTGCTGCGCGGCCGCGACGCTACCCCGATGGAGCGCTGAACCATGACGACGCTGAAGCAAACCCCTTCGCAGACGGTCGGCCCGTACTTCGCATACGGCCTGTGCCCGCAGCAATACGACTACGACCTGAAGAGCCTGTTCACGCCGACGATCGCCGCGACGCACGCCGACGGCGAGCACGTGCTGCTGGTCGGCCAGGTGTTCGACGGCGACGGCAACGTCGTCAGCGACGCGGTGCTCGAATTCACGCAGGTGGACGGCGCGGGCCGCTACCCCGCATCGCGCGACGACATCGCGAAATCCGGCTTCACCGGTTTCGCGCGAGTCGGCACGGGCACCGATGCGCAGCACCGCTTCGTCGTCGAGACGGTGAAGCCGGGCCGCATCGCCGCCGACGAAGCGCCGCACGTCAACGTGACCGTGATGATGCGCGGGATCCTCTCCCATGCGTTCACGCGCGTGTACTTCGACGACGAAGCCGCGGCGAACGCGGCCGACCCCGTGCTGAGCGAGGTGCCGGCCGAACGCCGCGCGACGCTCGTCGCGAAACGCGACGCGCAGCCGGGCCGCCCGATCGTCTACCGCTTCGACATCCGCATGCAGGGGCCGGACGAGACGGTGTTTTTCGACGTTTGACGCACGCGCCGGCGCCGGCCGGTTCCGGATGCAGACGCACCGCCGCGTGGCGCGATACCGACCGGCATCGCGCCACGCGGCGTTTTTCGTGTGCCGTCGCAATCATTCGACGCTGCGCCGCAGCGCGCCGGCCTGCGGTTGCCGATGTCCATTGGTCGGGACTTCTGCCCCTACATCGAACGCGCGATTGAAACGCATGCTGCGACAGCACATCAATCGTCGGGCCGACAGGATATCGTTTGCGCGTTATGCGGCGTATTCTTCGGTATCCGCTACGCGCCGACAGGATTGAATCGGACAAGGCAATAATCCCGCAAACGATGCGCGACACCGCCCCATTCGCTGTGCGCGCATTTTTTTCTGACCGAGTGCCTTTAAACGCGTCTGACCGGATCGGGCAGGCGCGTATTTTTTTGCGGCTGCGACCGCGGCGCACGGGCGTGGTGCGCGTCGGTCGCAGTCTAGCGCCGAATCTCCAGATACCGGCTCGGCGTGTCGCCCAGAATGCGGCGAAACGCCGACGTGAACGCGCTCGCGCTCGCATATCCAAGATCGAGCGCGACGCGCGTCACCGGCTGCCCGGCGCTCAGGCGGGAAATCGCCGCGAGCATGCACACCTGCTGACGCCATGCCGCAAAACTCACGCCCGTCTGCGCGCGGAACTGCCGCGTGAACGTGCGCCGGCTCACGCCCGCGTCGGCGGCCACCCGGTCGAGATCGGCCGCGATCGACGGCGACGCGAACAGGTGCCGGCACACCTTCGCGAGCCGCGCGTCGGCCGGCAGCGGCGCATGCAGCGACAGGCGCGGCATCGTCGCGATTTCCGCGACCAGCAGCGCCATCAGCTTGCCCGCACGGCCGTCGACGTCGTACATGGCCGGCAGGTCGATCGCATCGTCGATCAGCTGCCGCAGCAGCGCGGACACGCCATACACGCCGCACTGCCCGGGCAGGCCCGCTTCCCGCGCGGCGTCGCCGGACACGAACGTGTTGAGCATCGTGACCGGCCCGGTCATCGTCATTTCGTGCCGCACGCCGGCCGGCACCCAGCACGCGCGCTGCGGCGGCACCAGCCAGCGGCCGTGCGGCGTCGACACGCTGATCGTGCCGCGCGACGCGAACGCGAATTGCCCGCGCCCGTGCGCGTGTTCCGGAAACGTCGTGCCCGCCGCATAGTCGTTGGCGGTCACGACCACGCTCCGGGGAATGTGTTCGTAGGGATCTAGCAGCGTATTTCTCACGGCCCGAATTCCATCATCAATGACCCGATATCGAAGGCGGGTCTCCTTCGATCGATCTACGATCCGCTCCACGCTTGCGCGACCTGACGGCCGCAAGACCCGTCGGCCTGATCGGCCGGATTGCAACTTCATTGGAGCGGAGATGCCGAATACGTTTCATCGCGTGGGGGACGGCCCCCACCCTGTTCTCGTGCTGCACGGCTGGTTCGGCGACGCCCGCGCGTTCGAACCCGTCGAAGCGTGGCTGTCGCGCGAGCGCTTCAGTTATGCGTTCATGGACTACCGCGGCTACGGCCGCATGCGCGACGCACGCGGCGACTACACGATCGACGAGATTGCCGCCGATGCCCTCGCGCTCGCCGACGCGCTCGGCTTCCCGACCTTCAGCCTCGTCGGCCATTCGATGGGCGGCATGGCGATCGAGAAGATCGCCGCCGTCGCGCCCGACCGCGTGCGCGCGCTGGTGCCGATCGCGCCCGTGCCGTGCGGCGGCCTGCCGTTCGACGCCGAGCGGCGCGCGCTATTCGAGCGCGCCGCCGACAATCTTGCCGATCGCAGGACCATCATCGATCGCAGCACGGGCTGCCGGCTACCCGCCGCCTGGGTCGAGTGGAAAGCCGCGTATTCGGCAGCCTGTTCGTCGCCGCACGCGTTCGGCGCGTACTTCCGCGCGTGGGCCGATACGGATTTCAGCGACGGGATCGCGGGCGTGCATCCGGTGAAAGTGCTGATCGGCGAGCACGATCCGGCGTTCGACGCGGCGCTGATGGCGCGCACCTACCTGCGGCGTTATCCGCGCGCCACCGTCGACGTGCTGCGCAACGCGGGCCACTATCCGATGAACGAGACGCCGCTCGCGCTGGTCGCGGCGATGGAGGCGTTCCTGCTCGGCACAACAGCAACCCCGGCCGGTCGAGCATGACATGCCGCACGCAAGCGGCATCGTTGCGGCGCGCATCACCGCAGCATGAACGACATCGCCGACAGGCTGTTCAGCGTGCGCACCACGTGCTCGACCGACGGCCCGTCGAAGCGCAGCGTCACCGCATCGACGCGCTCGAGCGACGGCAGCACGCAGAACAGGTCGGCAAGCGCGGCCGTCTGCACGCGCAGCGTGCAAGCGGTCGGCGCGGGCCGATGCGCGCCGGCGCGCCCGCCCCCCCCCACCGCGGGCGCGCCCCTTTCGCGCGCGGCGGTCGCGATTCGCGCACACGACGCGGCAGGCGTGAGCGTGTCGCCGCTCGATGCGCCGCCGGCCGTCTTGACCGTCTCGAAACGTGCGTCCGGAAACAGCGGCTGCGTTTCCTCGGCGAACACGTCGTCGCCGGTTGCCAGTGCGACGTGCGCGCCATATTCGCGCGCCAGCGCGCCGTACAGCCCGGCTTCGCCGAGCTCGACGCCGTTCAGCCACACCTGCGTGAACGCGAAACCGTTGATCGTGTGCGCGAGCACGCCGCGCGTCTGCGATTTCGCGTGATAGCCGATCATGAACACGAGGTCCGGCCGCTGCTCGAGGCCCGCCATCATCCCGAGCGTGCGCGGCTTGCCGAGCACGACGCGTGAGCGTGCATCGAGCCCGTCGGGCAGCAGGTTGCGAAAGCCGCCATGCGAATCGTTGACCCAGACGGCCTGCGCGCCGCCCGCGAACGCGCCTTCGATCGCGGCGTTCGCCTCGGCGGTCATCCAGCGGCGCGCGCGCTCGTATTCCGGATTGCCGGCGCGCGTCTGCTCGGTGGCGAATACGCCGGCGACGCCCTCGATGTCGGTCGAGATCAGGATCTTCATGACTGGGTAAGACGCTCTTCGTTGCGTTCGTTGAACAGATGATCGAGATCGGGCACCGCATCGCGCAGCGATTGCCGCACGTGGCCGTCGCGCCCGGCGACCGTCACGGCCTGCAGCAATGCGTCGGCGATCGCGTGCTCGACGCTTTCGGCCGCGGCCATGAACAGCGGGTCGAGCGCCGCATCGGCCACGAGGGCCGGCAGCGCGATGGTCGACGCGTCGTGCGCGATCGTGTACGCGGTCGAGAATGCGAGCGCGATGTCGCCGCTGCCATGCCCGTAGACGGAACCCGTGCGGGCCAGCCCCGCGGCCGCGCGGCGTGCAAGCCGCGACAGTTGCCGCGCGTCGAGCGGCGCATCGGTCGCGAGCAACAGGATGATCGAACCCTGCTCGGGCGGCGCCGCGTGCGCGGCCCCGGCCGCACGCCGTTGCGCGACGATGCGCCCGAGCGGCACGCCGCCGAGCGTCAGCATCGGCAGCCTGCCGAAATTCGCGAGCACGAGCGCGCCGACCGTATAGGGCCGGCCGGCCGCGACGACGACGCGCGACGCCGAACCGATCCCGCCCTTCAGGTCGAAACACGACATCCCGCGCCCGGCGCCCACCGCGCCGCGTGCGACGTCGCGCGACGCGGCGCGGCATGCGTCGTCGTAATGCGCGGCCGTGACCGCGAACGCCTGGATATCGTTCAGATAACCGTCGTTGCACTCGAACACGAGCGGGTTGACGGTCGACCAGTCGCGGCCAATCTGCGGATTCGCGGCGATCGCCGCGCGGATCTGCGCCTGCGCGACCGCGCCGACGCCGAACGTGTTGGTCAGCGCGATCGGCGTATCGAGCGTGCCGAGCTCGTCGACCTGCACGAGCCCGACGCTCTTGCCGAAGCCGTTGATCACGGCCGCGCCGGCCGGCACCTTGCTGCGGTACACGTCGCCCTGATGCGGCTTGACGACGGTCACGCCGGTCTGCACGTTGCCGGCATCGAGCGTGCAATGGCCGACCGTCACGCCCGGCACGTCGGCGATCGTGCCGCGCGGCCCGGCCGGCAGCGTCGCGGCCCACATCGGTGCAGCACGCATCAGCGGCGCTCCAGCTTCGGATCGAGCGCGTCGCGCAGCCCGTCGCCGAGCAGGTTGAACGCGAGCACGGTCAGGAAGATCGCGAGGCTGGGGAAGATCGCGACGTGCGGCGCCGTCACCATGTCCGCGCGCGCCTCGTTGAGCATCGCGCCCCACTCCGGCGTCGGCGGCTGCGCGCCGAGCCCGAGGAACGACAGGCTCGCGGCCGTGATGATCGACGTGCCGATCCGCATCGTGAAGTAGACGACGACCGACGACACGGTGCCCGGCAGGATGTGCCGCATGATGATCGTCCGGTCCGACGCGCCGATGCTGCGCGCGGCTTCGACGTAGGTCATGTGCTTGAGCATCAGCGTGTTGCCGCGCACGAGGCGCGCGAACGCCGGAATGCTGAAGATCGCGACCGCGCAGATCACGTTGATCATCCCGTTGCCGAGGATCGCGACCACGCCGATCGCGAGCAGGATGCCCGGGAACGCGAACAGCACGTCGGCGATGCGCATCGTGATGCGATCCCACCAGCCTTCGTAGTAGCCGGCGAGCAGCCCGAAGACCGTGCCGATCAGCGCGCCGAGCGCGACCGAGAAGAAACCGGCCGCGAGCGAGATGCGCGTGCCGGTGACGATCCGGCTGAAGATGTCGCGGCCGAGCGAATCGACGCCGAACCAGTGCACGGCCGACGGCCCCGCGTTCAGCGCGTCGTAGTCGAAGTAGTTCTCCGGATCGAACGGCACGATGTGCGGACCGACGAATGCCAGCACGACGAGCGCCAGCACGAAGCCGCCCGCGACGAGCGCGACGGTCTGCTTGCGGAACTTGCGCCAGAATTCGCGCCACGGCGTGCGAATCGCGGTCGATGCGGCCGGCGCCGCGGTCTGGACAGTCGCGTTCATGTGCGCCTCACTTGAACCGGATGGTCGGGTTGATGACCGCGTACAGCACGTCGACGGTCAGGTTGATCAGAATGAATTCGAGCGAGAACAGCAGCACGATCGCCTGGATCACCGGGTAGTCGCGCATCGTCACCGAATCGACGAGCAGCCGCCCGAGCCCAGGCCAGTTGAACACGGCCTCGACGACGATCGAGCCGCCGAGCAGGAAGCCGAACTGCAGCCCCATCATCGTGACGACCGGGATCATCGCGTTGCGCAGGCAGTGCTTGAGCACGACCATCGGCTCGTGCACGCCCTTCGCGCGCGCGGTGCGCACGAAATCCTCGTTGAGCACCTCGACGAACGACGCGCGCGTGAAGCGTGCCATCACGGCCGCGACCGCGGCGCCGAGCGTCAGCGACGGCAGCACGTAGCTCTTCCACGTGCCGTCCGGCACGACCGGCAGCCAGCCGAGCTTCACCGAGAAGATCTCCATCAGCAGCATGCCGAGCGCGAACGCGGGAAACGAGATGCCCGACACCGCGATCGTCATGCCGATGCGGTCGGGCCAGCGATTGCGCCACACCGCCGACGCGATCCCGATCGCCATCCCGAACAGCGTCGCCCACGCCATGCTGACGAGCGTCAGCAGCAGCGTCGGCATGAAGCGCTCGCCGATCTCGGTCGATACCGGCCGCTTGCTGCGCGTTGACACACCGAAGTCGCCGTGCGCGATCTTCACGAAGAAGTTCGCGAACTGGGTTGGCATCGGTTTGTCGAGCCCGAGATCGGCGCGCACGAGCGCGACCGTCGCTTCGTCGGCTTCGGCGCCGGCCGCGAGCCGCGCGGGATCGCCCGGCAGCAGGTGCACGAACAGGAACACCAGCACCGCGACGATCGCGAGCGTGGGCAGCAGACCGAACAGGCGTTTGATGATGAAATTCAGCATAGGGCACCGAACCAGTGCGGCGCGCCGGCATCGCGGAGCCGGCGCGCCGTGACGCGCGCGAACGCGCTTATTTCAGCGAGATTTCGTCGAAGTTGAACGAACCGTCCGGCATCACGTACATGCCCTGCAGGCGCTTGCTGCGCGCGTAGACGATCTTCTCCTGCACGAGGAAGATCCACGGCGCATCGGCCCAGATCTGCTTCTGCGCGGTGGCGTAGTACTCGGCCTTCTTCGCGCGGTCGGTGGTTGCCAGCGCCTTCTCCAGCGCGTCGTCGAAGATGCCGTTCTGGTAGTACGCGGTATTGAACAGCTTCGGCGGCTTCGACGCGGACGCGAGCAGCGGCGTCAGCGCCCAGTTCGCCTCGCCGGTCGACGACGACCAGCCGATGTAGAACATCCGCACCGGTGCGCTCGCCGGGTCCTGCGCGCTCTCGACCTTCGCGACCCGTTCGCCCGATTCGAGCGCCTGCACCTGCACCTTCACGCCGACCTGCGCGAGCTGCTGCTGAACGAACTGGATCACCTTCTGCGACGTCGTGTTGTTGTAGCCGGACCAGAGCGTCGATTCGAAGCCGTTCGGATAGCCGGCCTCCTTCAGCAGCGTGCGCGCCTTCGCCGGGTCGTACGGCCAGGGTCCGGTCTTCGTCGCATACTCGACGCCCGGCGGTACGACGCCCGGCGCCGGCGTCGCGAAGCCCGAGAACGCGACCTTCGCGAGCGCATCCTTGTTGATCGCGTAGTTGAGCGCCTGGCGCACCTTCGGATTATCGAACGGCTTCTGCAGCGTGTTCAGCGAGATGTAGCGCACGACGATCGACGGCCGCTCGACCACGTCGAGCTTCGGATTGGCCCTCAGGTCGGCGACCTGCTCGTACGGAATCCGGAACGCGAGGTCCGCCTGGCCGGCCTTCATCAGCGCCGCGCGCGTGTTGTTGTCGATCACGGGCTTCCAGTCGATCATGTCGATCTTCGGGTAGCCCTTCTTCCAGTAGCCGGCGTATTTCTTCACCTTCATGTCGTCGGTCTGCTTCCACTCGACGAACTCGAAGGGCCCGGTGCCGACCGGATGCAGGCCGATCTCGCGGCCCCATTTCTTCAGCGCCGTCGGCGAGATCATCACCGCGGACGGATGCGCGAGCGTGTTGACGAACGCCGAGAACGGCTCGCGCAGCGTGAACCGCACCGTATAGGGATCGACGACCTCGGTCTTCTCGATCACGCGGAACAGGTTGTAGCGCTTGAGCTTGTTCGCCGGATCGGTCACGCGGTCGAACACCACCTTCACGGCCTCCGCGTTGAAATCGGTGCCGTCCTGGAACTTCACGCCCTGGCGCAGCTTGACGGTATAGACCTTCGCGTCCGGCGACGCCGTATAACTCGTCGCGAGCACGTTGACGAGCTTCATGTCCTTGTCGAAGCCGAACAATCCCTCGTAGAACGACTTCGCAGCGGCCTGCGACACCGTGTCGTTCGAATCGTACGGATCCATCGTCGTGAACGTCTCGCCGACCGCGATCACCGCGGTTTGCTGCGCGAATGCGGGCAGCGCGGCCGACAGCGCGAACGCGCTGGCGCCCGCGACGATCAGCGCGCGCGGACGGAACATCGGGAACGAATGCGGCTTGTTCATCTTGTTTGGCTCCTGTGGATGATTCGGTAACGCGTGGTGGAAATCGCGGCGTGACTGCACCCGCTCGGGAAAAAGACGCCGTTGCCTTGCTCGTGCGCAGCTGCGGTCCATATGCAACCTGCCGCGCGTTCAGTACGCGCCGCCGACGCGATGCGTCGCGACGTAATGATCGGGACCGACCGCGACGAGCGGCACAACCACCGGCTCGTCGCCCACCGCGCGGATCGGGCTCGGAATTTCGTCCGCCGCGAGCTGGCGCGGCGCGTGCCGGCGCGCGGGGTCGGCCACGGGCACCGCGCTCATCAGCTTCTTCGTGTACGGATGCTGCGGCGCTTCGAACACCGCGCGGCGCGGGCCGATCTCGACGATCTGGCCGAGATACATCACCGCGACGCGATGGCTGACGCGCTCGACGACGGCCATGTCGTGCGAGATGAACAGGTATGCGACGCCGAGCTCGCGCTGCAGGTCGAGCATCAGGTTGACGATCTGCGCCTGCACCGACACGTCGAGCGCCGACACCGATTCGTCGGCGATCACGACCTTCGGGTTCAGCGCGAGCGCACGCGCGATCGCGATCCGCTGGCGCTGGCCGCCCGAGAACTCGTGCGGATAACGACGCGCGGCCTCGGGCGGCAGGCCGACCTTGTCGAGCAGCCAGTCGACGCGCGCCTGCGCTTCGCGGCCGCTCGCGACGCCGTGCACGAGCAGCGGCTCCATGATCGAGAAACCGACCGTGAGGCGCGGGTTCAGCGACGCGAACGGATCCTGGAAGATGAACTGGATGTTCCGGCGCAGCGCCTGCAGGTCCGGGCCCTTCAGCGCGCTGATGTCACGGCCGTCGAATTCGATCGAGCCGCTCTGCGATTCGACGAGGCGCAGCAGCGAACGGCCGGTGGTCGACTTGCCGCAGCCCGACTCGCCGACCAGCGCGAGCGTCTCGCCCGCGCGCAGCTCGAAGCTCACGCGCTCGACCGCATGCACGTACTGCGACACGCGGCCGAACACGCCGCTCTTCACCGGAAAGCGCGTGACGAGATCGCGTACGCGCAGGATCGGCGTCGAAGCCGGATCGACGGGCGGCTGCGCATCGTCGTTCGCCGCAGGCGCGGCGCTTGTGCCGTCCACCTTCAGCAGCGGGAATTTCTCGGGTATGTCGGTGCCCTGCATCGAGCCGAGCCGCGGCACGGCCGCGAGCAGCGCACGCGTGTAGCGGTGCGCGGGCGTCGCGAAGATGCGCTCCGATTCGCCCTCCTCGACCTTCTCGCCGCGATACATCACGAGCACGCGGTCGGCCACTTCGGCCACCACGCCCATGTCGTGCGTGATGAAGATCACGCCCATGTTCATCTCGTCCTGCAGCCCGCGAATCAGTTGCAGGATCTGCGCCTGGATCGTCACGTCGAGCGCGGTCGTCGGCTCGTCGGCGATCAGCAGCGCGGGCCGGCACGACAGCGCCATCGCGATCATCACGCGCTGCCGCATCCCGCCCGACAACTGGTGCGGATAACGCACGAACACCCGGCGCGCTTCCGGGATGCGCACGAGATCGAGCAGCCGCAGCGCTTCCGCGCGCGCTTCGGCCGCGCTCTTCGACTGGTGCAGCGCGATCGCTTCGCTGATCTGGTCGCCGACCGTAAACACCGGGTTCAGCGACGTCATCGGCTCCTGGAAGATCATCGCGATGTCCGAGCCGCGGATGCCGCGCATCGTCGCGGCGCTCGCCTGCGCCAGATCGACCAGCGCGCCGCCGCGGCGCCGGAACGCGATGCGCCCGCTCGTGATCTCGCCGCCGCCGTGCTCGACGAGCCGCATCAGCGCGAGCGACGTGACCGACTTGCCGGAACCCGATTCGCCGACGATCGCGAGCGTCTCGCCGCGATCGACGTGAAACGACACGTTGCGCACCGCGTCGAACGTCGCGCTTTCGCGGCGGAACGTGACCGACAGGTCGTCCACGGCAACCACGCGCTGCTCGGGCAGCACCAGGCCGGACGGGTTACGGCTCGAAGTCATGCGTCTCTCCTCGTGCGATCCGGAATCAGGCTGCGTCGTCGCGGTAGATGCCGACGACAGGCGCTTCGCCGACGCGCGCGTAGCCGCGGTACATCCCTTCGGTGTTGAACGGCATCGCGACGTTGCCGTGCGCGTCGACCGCGATGATCCCGCCGCGGCCCGCCAGGCGCGGCAGCTTGTTCATCACGACGTCGTGCGCGGCGTCGGCCAGCGACGCGCCGCGATACGCGATCTGCGCGGCAACGTCGTGCGCGGTCGCGAGCCGGATGAACGTCTCGCCGGTGCCCGTCGACGACACGGCGCAGGTTGCGTCGTCCGCATAGCAGCCCGCGCCGATGATCGGCGAATCGCCGACACGCCCCGGCTGCTTGTTCGTGATGCCGCCCGTCGACGTCGCCGCCGCGATGTGGCCGTGCAGGTCGCACGCGACCGCGCCGACCGTGCCGTGCTTGCGGTCCGGATCGAGCGGTTCGGCCGGCTGCGGCTGCGATTGCGATTTGCCGAACGCGAACGTCGCCGCGTCGTGATCGAGCATCACGCCGGCCGCCGCGCGCGCCTTGAGCCACTGCGCATGCCGCGCTTCGGTGTCGAAATAGCCGGGTTCCGCGAGTTCGAGCCCCTGCGCGGCCGCGAACGCATCGGCGCCCGCGCCGGCGAACAACACATGTTCGCTCGCCTCCATCACGCGCCGCGCGGCCAGCACGGGATTGCGCACGCGCGTCGCGCAGCAGATCGCGCCGGCGCCGAGCGTCGCGCCGTCCATGACCGCCGCGTCGAGCTCGTGCTTGCCTTCGGCCGTATACACGGCGCCGCGTCCGGCGTTGAACAGCGGGCAGTCCTCGAGCATCCGCACCGCGACGGTGACGGCGTCGAGCGCGCTGCCGCCGTCGGCCAGCACCTGCTGCGCGGCCTGCAGGATCGCGGTCAGTTCGGCGCGGTACCGGCGTTCGGTTTCGGTATCCATCGCATCGCGCAGGATCGTGCCTGCGCCACCGTGAATCGCGACGATCGCGGGAGAAGTCATGATTTTTTCGGACGGGGGGAAGAAGGGTTGGCGGCCGACAGCGCCGCTTGCGGCTGCACGAGCCACGGCAGCAGGAATTCGGTCATCTCGGCGGCGGACTTCGCGGACCGGTGCGTGCGCAGCGCGACCGCGTCGATCAGCGCCTCGATCATCGTGAGCACGGCCGCTTCCGACGTGGCCGCGAAGCGCCGTTCGGCCTTGACGTACAGGTTCAGCGACGCGATCGGCGCGAGCGGCGATTCCGGGCCGTCGGAGATGCCGAGCACGCGCGCGCCGCGCGCCGCAGCGCGGCGCGCCAGCTCGATCGTGTCCTTCACGTAGCGCGGAAACGCGAGCGCGATCACGAGATCGCGCGAGTCGGCCGTATACAGGCGCCGCGCCGCGTGCGACGGGCCGCCGAGCAGCGCGAGCGACTGCACGCTGTCGTGACACACGGACAGCCCGTGCTCCATCAGCCCGGCGAGAAACGCGCTCGAACCGGCACCCAGGATCAGCACCCGCCGCGCGCCGACGATCGCCTCGACCGCAGCCTCGACATCGGCCGCGTCCAGTTGCGCGCGCGTGTTCTCGATGTTCGCGGCGGCCTGGTCGAACACCGCGTCGATCCATGCCGCGCCGCGCACGCCGGACTCCTGCTCCTGCGCCGAGCGCAACCGCTCGACCGGCCCGAGCGTCGCTTCGAAGCCGCGCACGAGTGCCGCGCGCATCGCCGGATAGCCGTCGAAGCCGAGCGCCTTCGCGAAGCGGTTCGCGGTCGCGATCGACGCATTCACGGCCTGTGCGAGTTCGTCGATCCGCATCGTCGCCGCGCGAAACGGATTCGCGAGCACGAATTCGCCCATGCGCCGGTGGATCGGCGTCATCAACGGCATCGCCGACGCGATCCGCTCGGCGATCGCGGGTTCGTCGTGACTGGCGTCGTGCGAAACGAGAGGCGTCATGCGAATGGTTGTTGCAAGGAAGGTGAAAATCAATTTACACAATCCGCAGCCAAGAAAAAAATAAATTTTCATCGGAGTTGTCACGCCCCGTCCTGCGCCCGCCGATCGCCAGACCATCGCACAGCCCCGCCGCACGGGCTTTGGCACGCAACCGCCATGCTCTCCCTCTCACGCCGCCCCCCTTCTCATCGGGAAAACCCCGAGCAAGTTCATTCGAATGCAATTTCCCGTTGACCGGATTCGCATTCGAACATAGGATGTTCGAAAATGATCAGTCGTCAGATAACATCCGTATCCAGAGACGACGAAATGTTCGCTCGAACAGCGTCATTTCGATGAAAACCGGCAAAATCGGCACCCATCAAGATCGGACATCGTACAAATAAGCTGAAAAAAAGCCTTCCCGACCGGACGGCTTGCATGGATCAGGCAGGTGCCGCATTGCCCGTCCTGCCCAACAGGAGACAGCAGTGAAAACAGTCAAGGCGTTGCGCTGGTGGATCATCGTGCTCGTATGTCTCGGCACGATCCTCAACTACCTCGCACGGAACTCCCTCGCGGTGCTCGCCCCCGAGCTGAAGCAGGTATTCGCGATCTCGACGCAGCAGTATTCGTACATCGTCGGCGCGTTCCAGATCGGCTACACGATCATGCAGCCCGTGTGCGGGTTCATCGTCGACCTGATCGGGCTGCGGCTCGGGTTCGCGCTGTTCGCGATGCTGTGGTCGGTGGTCGGCGTCGCGCACGGCTTCGCGTCGGGCTGGCTGTCGCTCGGCATCCTGCGCGGCTTTCTCGGACTGTTCGAGGCCGCCGCGATTCCGTCGGGGATGAAGGCCGTCGCCGAATGGTTTCCCGATCGCGAGAAATCCGTCGCGGTCGGCTACTTCAACGCGGGCACGTCGCTCGGCGCCGCGATCGCGCCGCCGCTCGTCGTGTTCATCTCGATGCGGTTCGGCTGGCAATCGGCGTTCATGGTCACCGGCGCGCTCGGCTTCGTGTGGGCCGCGCTCTGGTACACGCAGTACCGGTCGCCCGCCGATCATCCGCGCATCACGCCGCAGGAGCGCGCGCTGATCCGCGACGGCCAGGCCACGATGCCGCCGGTGTCGAAGCGCCGCATCCGCGACGTCGTCACCGCGCGGCGCTTCTGGGCCATCGCGCTGCCGCGCTTCTTCGCCGAACCCGCGTGGCAGACCTTCAGCTTCTGGATTCCGCTGTACCTCGCGACCGAGCGCCACATGCCGCTCACGCAGATCGCGATCTTCGCGTGGATGCCGTTTCTCGCGGCCGACGCCGGCGGCATCGCGGGCGGCTACCTGTCGCCGTATCTCGCCAACCGCTTCAAGCTGCCGCTCGTGTGGTCGCGCGTCGCCGGCGTCGCGCTCGGCGCGGTGCTGATGCTCGGGCCCGCGATGATCGGTCTTGTATCGTCGCCGTATACGGCCATCGCGCTGTTCTGCGTCGGCGGCTTCGCGCACCAGATGATCTCCGCGCTCGTCAACACGCTGTCGGCCGACGTGTTCGATTCCGAGGAAGTCGGCACCGCGAGCGGCTTCGCCGGGATGGCCGCGTGGATCGGCGGGCTCGGCTTCTCGCTGCTGGTCGGCGCGCTCGCCGACAAGATAGGCTATGCGCCGCTGTTCGCGTGCCTCGGGCTGTTCGACATCATCGGCGTCACGCTGCTCGCGGTGCTGATCCGCGGGCAGTCGAAGCAGGAACGCCTGCTCGCACGGCACGCCTGACATTCGCTCTCACCAGGAATCGCATTCATGACTTCGCTTCTTCATCCGCCCGTGTTCCGGATCGCCGCCCGGCACGCGAACCGCCTGCTGCTCGCGTCCGACGCGGGCGCGACGCTCGAGATCTTCGTGCTCGAGGACGACATCGTGCGTGTGCGCGTGCTGCCGGACGCGACGGCACGCAATCCGCGCACGTGGTCGATCGCGCCGGGCCTCGACGACGTGCCGCTCGACGGACGCGACCGTCTCGACCTGGACGGCTTCGCGCTGCCCTCCTGGAGCCTCGCCGAAGACGACGACGGCCTGCGCATCGAAACCGCGCAGATCCGGCTCGCGGTGCGCTGGCAAGGCGGCCATTGCACGTGGTCGATGCGCGGCGCGGACGGCGCATGGCGCGTCGCGCTCGCCGACCGCGCGACGCAGGCGTACAACTTCGGCTGGTGGGACGAGCGCGCGTATCACTACGTCGCCCGCGAGCGCGGCGACAAGGTGTTCGGCCTCGGCGAACGCGCGGGCGACCTCGACCGCACGGGCGCGCGCTTCGAGATGCGCAACATCGACGCGATGGGCTACAGCGCGAAGCACACCGACCCGCTGTACAAGCACATCCCGTTCTACATCACGTGGTCGCCCGCTGCGTGCCAGGGATTCGGCCTCTTCTACGACACGCTGTCGGACTGCTCGTTCGACATGGGCCGCGAGCTCGACAACTATCACGGCCCGTACCGCTATTTCGTCGCCGAGCACGGCGACCTCGACTACTACTTCATCGCATCGCCCGATACGCCGCTCGCGGCCGCGCGGCGCTTCACGTGGCTCACCGGGCGCCCCGCGCGCACGCCGAAATGGGGCCTCGGCTATTCGGGCTCGACGATGAGCTACACCGATGCGCCGGACGCACAGCAGCAGATGAACCAGTTCGTCGAGCAGTGCGATGCGCACGACATCCTGTGCGATTCGTTCCACCTGTCGTCGGGCTATACGTCGATCGGCGCGAAGCGCTATGTGTTCAACTGGAACCGCGACAAGTTTCCCGACGCGAAGGGTTTCGTGAAGCACTACCGCGACCACGGCATCCGCCTGTGCGCGAACATCAAGCCGTGCCTGCTGCGCGACCATCCCGCATTCGACGAAGCCGCCAAGCGCGGGCTGCTGATCCGCTCGGCGTCCGGCGAGCCTGCATGGGTGCAGTTCTGGGACGAGGTCGGCGCGTATCTCGACTTCACGCAGCCGGACGCGTACCGCTGGTGGCGCGAGCAGGTCACGTCGGCGCTGCTCGAATACGGCATCGAGTCGACCTGGAACGACAACAACGAATACGAGATCTGGTCGCCCGACGCGATCGCGCACGGCTTCGGCCAGCCGTTCCCCGCGCGCGAGACGAAGGTGCTGCAGACGATGCTGATGATGCGTGCGTCGCGCGACGCGCAGCGCGCGCATGCGCCGGCGCAGCGGCCGTTCCTGGTGTCGCGCTCCGGCGGCGCCGGCATGCAGCGCTATGTGCAAACCTGGTCCGGCGACAACTACACATCGTGGGAAACGCTGCGCTACAACCTGAAGATGGGCCTCGGGCTCGCGCTGTCGGGCGTGTCGAACATCGGTCACGACATCGGCGGCTTCTCCGGGCCCGCGCCGTCGCCCGAGCTCCTGCTGCGCTGGGTGCAGTTCGGCATCTTCATGCCGCGCTTCAGCATCCATTCGTGGAACGACGACGGCACCGTCAACGAACCGTGGATGTATCCGGAGATCGCCGCGCAGGTCGCGTCGCTGATCAAGCAGCGCTACCGGCTGCTGCCGTACCTCTATCACCTGCTGTGGCTGTCGACGACGCGCTATGAGCCCGTGCTGCGGCCGACCTTCGCCGATTTCCCCGGCGATGCGCGCTGCTACGACGAGTGCGACGACATGATGCTCGGCGATGGGCTGCTGGTCGCGCCGGTCGTCGATCCCGGCCGCACGGAACGCACGGTCTATCTGCCGTCGGGCGCGCGCTGGATGTGCTGCGCGAGCGCGCAGTCGTTCGACGGCGGCGCGAACGCGACGCTGCCCGCGCCGCTCGATACGCCGGTGATGCTGCTGCGTGAAGGCCGCGTGCTGCCGCTGAACGTCGCGGCACAGCATTTCGGCGCGCGCGCCGACACGCGCGGCTTCCTCGTCGCGCCGCGCATCGAGGACGGCGTCGCGTACGGCGAATGCGTCGAGGACGACGGCGAGACGGAAGCGTGGCGCGACGGCGAATACGGACTGTGGCGAATCGAGACCGGCCGCGAGGCGTCGGGCTCGCTCGGCGTGTCGGTCCGCTGGGACGGCCGCCCGGCCCGCCCGGCCGACCGCGTCGAGATCCTGCTGCCTGCATCGCTGCAAGGCCCGCTCGCCGTCCGCGGCGCGCGCGTCGAGCAGGACGCGCAGGACGGCGCATGGCGCCGCATCGTCGTCGCGTTCGATCACTGACCGCGCACGCCGCACCGATCGGGCGGGCCGTTCGCGCGGCCCGCCCCCGCCACAGAGGAGGTCTCCGAACCTCCCGCCCCCTTTGAAGAAAGAGTCTGGAGATCAACGATGAAAGCACCCGTCAATCGATATGCAATCCTGATTTTATCCGCCGCATCGCTCGGCACGACCGCCGCCCGCGCGCAGAGCAGCGTGACGCTGTACGGCGTCGTCGACGACTCGATCGCGTACGTGAACAACCAGCAGGGCCACTCGAACATCTACATGCGCGACGGCAACCTGTATGCGTCGAAGTTCGGGCTGCGCGGCGACGAGGATCTCGGCGGCGGCACGCACGCGATCTTCGACCTGCAGTCCGGCTTCAACCTGAACAACGGCGCGCAGGCTACCGCCGGCACGATATTCAATCGCCAGGCGTTTGTCGGCCTGCGCAACGCTCGCTACGGCACGCTGACGGCCGGCCGCCAGTACACGCCCTACTTCCTGTTCGTCGGCCCGTACGCGTCGAGCAGCTGGTTGACCGGCGCGACGGGTGCGCATCCGGGCGACATCGACGGCCTCGACACGACGATCCGCGTGAACAACTCGGTTACCTATACGTCGCCGACCTTCGCCGGGCTGAGCGCGAGCGCGATGTACGCATTCGGCGGCATTGCCGGCGCGACCGGCAAGGGCAACACGTTCAGTGCCGCGCTGCGCTATGCGAACGGGCCGATCGGGATCGCGGCCGGCTACCTGCGCATCAACAGCTCGGGCTCGTCGGCGGGCTTCCTGAACCCGGCCACCGCGTCGTCGGGCAGCTTCGCGGTGTCCGTGCTGAACCAGGGCTACCTGAGCGCGAAGGCCGTCGAGCAGGTCGCGGCGGCAGGCAACTACACGCTCGGCGACCTGACGATGGGCATCAACTATTCGAACGTGAAGTACCTGCCCGGCAACGGCTCCGCATTCACCGACACGGCCGTGTTCAACACCTACGGCGCGCTTGCCGCGTACCGCTTCACGCCGGCGTTCTCGGTGGCCGGCGCATTCGCATACACGTTGGCATCGAAGGCGAACGGCGTCGCGAGCGCGGCCCGCTACCAGCAGTATTCGCTGAAGGAGTCGTACAGCCTGTCGAAGCGCACGACGCTCTATGCGCTGCAGGCGTACACGCATTCGAGCGGGCAGACGCTCGGCGCGCAAGGCGCCGGCCACGTCATCGATGCGGCGCCGATCGTCGGCGATTCGCAGCAGCTCACGCCGTCGACGACGCACGGCCAGTTCGTCGGCATGGCCGGGATCGCCGTCACGTTCTGAACCCATACCGCAACGCCTTCGGCGCGCTGCCCCCCCCCGGACGATGCGCATGGCGCGCGCCGTCCGGGCGCCGGAAGCCCGGCGTCCACCGGGCTTTCCACGTCCCGTTCGCCCGCCGCGCAAACCGCGCGGGTTTTCTCGATCGCCCCGATACCTTACAATCCGTCAGGTTTTTCCCTTCTGCATGCACCTTCTTGCAGTCCTGACACCGCGGTACACTCGACGCACGCCGTAGCAGGGTCCGCCGCGCAACGTGCGCGCCGGACGGCGTCGCGCCTCGTTGCGCCCACAACTGGATGCCCGACATGCCGGATTCCCGTCCCTCCCCGCGCACGACATTCAAGCCGCAGGTCGTCCTGCCCGCGCTCGCGGTCATCGGTGCGCTGCTGGCCGTCTGTGCGCTGCTCCCGAGCGAAGCCGGCACGCTGTTCTCCGCCGGCCAGCAATGGGTCGTCATGCGCTTCGACTGGTTCTACGTCCTGGCCGTCACCACGTTCCTCGTGTTTCTCGTGCTGATCGCCGCGAGCGATTTCGGCAACATCCGGCTCGGCCCCGACGACGCCGAACCCGAGTTCAGCTTCGTGTCGTGGACGGCCATGCTGTTCGCGGCCGGCATGGGCATCGGCCTCATGTATTTCGGCGTCGGCGAGCCGATGCAGCACTTCCTGAAGCCGCCGACCGTCGACCCCGGCACGCCCGCCGCCGCGCGCGAGGCGATGCTGATGACCTTCTTCCACTGGGGCTTCCATGCGTGGGCGATCTACGGGCTGATGGGGCTCGTGCTCGCATATTTCGGGTTCCGCTACAACTTGCCGCTGACGCTGCGCTCGGGCCTGTATCCGGTGCTGCGCGAACGCGTGAACGGCTGGATCGGCCATACCGTGGATGCATTCGCGCTGGTCGGCACGGTCGCCGGCATCGCGACCACGCTCGGCTATGGCGTGATGCAGATGAGCGCGGGCCTGCATACGGTCGTCGGCTGGGACACCGGCAGCAATCTGTTTCGCATCGGGCTCGTCGCGATCGTGGTGCTGCTCGCGGGCCTGTCGGCCGCGAGCGGCCTCGACAAGGGCGTGCGCCGGCTGTCCGAGCTGAACCTGCTGCTCGCGTTCCTGCTGCTCGCGTTCGTGGTCGTCGCGGGCCCGACGGCATTCCTGTTCCGCGCGCTTGGCGACAACATCGGCCAGTACCTGTCGAATCTCGTCGACCTGTCGTTTCGCACCTATGCGTATGCGTCGCCGCGCGAGGAAGGCTGGTTCGGCGGCTGGACGATCCTCTACTGGGCGTGGTGGATCTCGTGGTCGCCGTTCGTCGGCATGTTCATCGCGCGCATCTCGCGCGGCCGCACGATCCGCCAGTTCGTGATCGGCGTGCTGCTCGTGCCGACCGCGTTCAACCTCGTGTGGATGACCGTGTTCGGCAACAGCGCGATCTGGCTCGACACGCACGGCGCGGCCGGCGCACTCGCGCAAACGGCCACCAACGTCGATGCGCTGCTGTTCCGCTTCTTCGATTTCCTGCCGCTGTCGCAACTGCTGTCGATCGCCGCGATCGTGCTGATCGCGGTGTTCTTCGTCACGTCCGCCGATTCGGGCGCGTTCGTGATCGACCAGATCGCGACGCGCGGCAACGCGCATTCGCCCGTCTGGCAACGGCTGTTCTGGGCCGCGCTGCTCGGCGTGACGGCCGCTGTGCTGCTCGTCGCCGGCGGGCTCGGCGCATTGCAGGCGATGACGCTGATCGCCGCGCTGCCGGTCGCCATCATCATGCTCGCGCTCTGCTACGGGCTGTGGCGCGGGCTCGCGGCCGACCGCGCGCACTATTCGCAGGAGATCGCGCCTGCGGCGAGCTACTGGACCGGCCAGCACTGGCGCCACCGCCTGACGCACATCCTGCGGCAGACGACCGAGGCCGAGGCGCGCCAGTTCGTCGCCGAGACGGTCGAGCCCGCGCTGCGCAGGGTCGCCGACGAACTGCGCGCGAGCGGCGTCGATGCGCACGTGCAGCGCGACAGCGACGACGCCGTGCGGCTCGCCGTGCCGACCGCCGAGCACCGCGATTTCGTGTACGGCGTGCGCGTGACGGTGAAATCCGCGGCCGCGTTCCTGATGCGCGAGGCGGCCGAGCCGAAAGCGGCGCGTGCGCACGTGTACGGGATCGTCACGTTCTTCGAGGATGGTCGGCTCGGCTACGACGTCGAATACCTGCGCGGCGACGAAGTGATCGCCGACGTGCTGCGCCAGTACGAACGCTACGTGTCGCTCGCGGCCGACAAGCGTACGCATCTGCTGAGCCGCGCGCCGGGGCACGCGACGGAGGCCGAATGAGCACGCACGCCGCAGCCCTTGCTGCGCCCCGCTGGCCGGCCGCGTTCGGCGGAGCCGCACGATGAGCGGGCTCCTGCAAAGCCGCGCCGCCGACCTCGTCGCGCTCGGCACGCTCGCCGTGCTTTACCTCGGCGGAGCCGGCATCGCGCTGTGGCGGATCCGGGCCGCGGCGCCGCGCGGCAAGGCCTACTGGATCGTCTGCATGGCGCTGCTGGCCGGCGGCGCCATCGCGATGGGCGGCAACCTGTCGCCCGTGCCGAACAGCGGTGAAATGCCGCCCGGCTTCGCGCTCGGCGTCGAAGCCGTCCTGCTCGGCCTCGCGCTGGTTGCCGGAGGTTGCGCGTGGCTGATGCTGCGCGCGCGGAAACGCTGACGCGTACATGTCGCGCGGCGCGGCTTCGTCAGTCAAGCGCGAACGGCAACACGCGGAGCCAACAGGCGGCCGACGCGCCTGCCCTGATCCGCTTTATCGCAACGCGTCACGCGGACGGCGCGCGCGCCGTCACGAGCCAGCAGGCAGCGTCGAAACGCACCTCCGTGCCGTGCACGTAACGCTCGAACGCGACACGCACCGTCTCGACCACGCGCCGCCGTGTCGCATCGTCCGCCTCCAGCAGCGCGAGCCCGACCGGGCCCAGCCGCGCGATGTAGTCGTCCAGCGCGGGCTCGGGCAACACGCACGTCCTGTCGACCGGCTCGATCGCAATATCGGCCCAGCCGCTGTCCGACAGCACCGACGCCATCCGCTGCCGATCGCCGAACGCGAACTGCCCCGGCGCGCCGGGCCGGCGCGCGGGCAGGTTCGGCAGCAACGGCGCGGCGGCCCGCTCGGCCGTCGTCATGAACGGGTTGTCGGCCGCGCTGCGCCATGCGACGAACCGCATCTGCGCGTCCGGCCGCGCCGCGTGCCGCAGATTCGCGAAGGCCCGGACCGGGTCGTCGAAGAACATCACGCCGAGGCGCGACACGATCAGGTCGACGCTCGCGGGCTCGAATGCATGAATCTGCACGTCCGCGCACACGAAGCGGGCGCGCAGGCCGATGTGTTCGGCGCGCGCCTGCGCGGCATCGATCATCCGGGCCGAGATGTCGATTCCCGTACATTGCGCGTACGTGCCGAGCCGGCGCGCGATCGCAAGCGTGACCGCGCCCGTGCCGCAGCCGACATCGAGCACGCTGCGCGCCGACGACGCGGCCGCCGCATCGGCAAGCAGCGCCTCGAACGGCTCGAACATCCGGTCGATCGGCGCCTGCGCATCGACCCATGCACGCCCTGACGGGCCATTCCACAGCGCGGATTGTTCGTCGTTGGGCCGGTTGGTTTCCATCGTCGATTCCCTTTCTGGTTCATTGGTCATAAAGCACACTGTGCTGCTTCAAGCCGGCTTGAGGTCAAGACCTCGGCCGCGAAACCCGGCGCGTAGACGAGCACTCCGCCGCGCCCCCGTTTTTTTTCACATTTCTTACATTCGTGCTGCGTATCGTTGACGACTTTCCTACGGTGCCTCCCATGCGACGACTCCTCCCGCGTGCACTGCTCGCGCGCTGCGCCCCCCTTGTTGCCCTCGCCGCGCTGTCCGCGTGCTCGAATCACATCGATTCGCCGGCCGACCCGGCCAGTGCGTCGGTCAACGTCCAGGCCGCATGGGTCGAGATCGGCGACGCGAACCAGGCGATCGCGCGCGTCATCACGAACTACACTCCCGCGTCGGCCGGCGATCCGCTGTGTCCGCAACTGACCGTCGACGGCAAGTTGTCGCGCATGACGCTGCGCGCCGGCGCCGCGACCCCGGCCCAGCGGCCGACCGCCAGCGACCCGGCCGATTCGAAGCCGTCGAGCTTCCCGGTCTCCGTCTGCGAAACGACGTTGCCGGCCGATGCACAGGCGGCGAGCGTCGCGGGCCGCACGCTGCCGCTGCCGAAGGCACAGCCGCAGCGCATCGCGATCATCGCCGACACCGGCTGCCGAATGAAGAAGGCCGACAACGCATGGCAGGCGTGCAACCACGCGACGGTCTGGCCGTTCGACACGATCGCGGCCAGCGTCGCGAAGCTGTCGCCCGACCTGGTGCTGCACGTCGGCGACTACCACTATCGCGAGAACGCATGCCCGCCGGACATCGCCGGCTGCAAGGACAGCCCGTGGGGCTATGGCTGGGATACGTGGCAGGCCGACCTGTTCCGCCCGGCCGCACCGCTGCTCGCGAAGGCGCCGTGGGTCGTCGTGCGCGGCAACCATGAGGAATGCGCGCGCGCAGGCCAGGGCTGGTACCGCTTCCTCGATCCGCGCCCGTATTCGGCCGCCCGTTCGTGCGACGATCCGGCCAACGACACCAACGCGAACTATTCGGAACCCTATGCGGTGTCGCTCGGCGGCGGCTCGCAGGTGATCGTGTTCGACACCGCGAAGGTCGGCCGCACGCCGCTCAAGACGACCGACGCGCAATTCGGCATCTACCAGAAGCAGTTCCAGACGGTGGCCGCGCTCGCGTCGAAGGCCGGCATGACGACGACGATCTTCACGAACCATCATCCGATCCTCGCATTCGCGCCGATCGCCGGCAGCACGCCCGCACCGGGCAACCTCGCGCTGCAGTCGGTGATGGCGAGCCTCAACGCGCAGGCGTACTACCCGCCGGGCGTACACGTCGCGCTGCACGGTCACGTGCACGACTTCCAGGCGATCAACTTTTCGTCCGGGCACCCGGCGACGATCGTGTCCGGCAACGGCGGCGACAACCTCGACGTCGCACTGCCCGACCCGTTCCCGGCCGGCCTGACGCCGGCACCGGGCGCCGTGATCGAGCGGCTGTCGCACAACAACAGCTTCGGCTTCCTGATCATGGAACGCCGTGCGGCACCCGCGACGGGCTGGGTGTTCCGTGCGTATTCGGCGGCAGGCAAGCTGCTCGCGTCGTGCAACCAGTCGGGCACGACGCTCGCCTGCGACAAGACGGGGTTCATTGCGCCGTGAGTGAAGAGGTTCGAGATGCCGGCCGCGTTGCGCGTGGCCGGCAAACGCTGCACACGCTTGCCGCGGCCGTGCTCGCCGGCCTGGCGCTGGCGGCGCACGCCGCTCCGTCGGAAACGATCCTGCTCCCCGGCGCGCCGCCGTCGCGCGTCGTCGACACGATCGGCAACGGCACGCCGCAGGTGACGGGCAAGATCGACGCGGCCACCGCGCGCTTCGCGCCCGACCCGACGCTCGTCGCGCTCGGCCGCCGGATCTTCTTCGACCCGCGGCTGTCCGAGCCGCGCGGCATGTCGTGCGCGGGCTGCCACGATCCGGGCCGTGCGTTCGCGCCGACGCTGTCGGCGGCTTCGCTCGCGGGGCCCGGCGTGCCGGAAGGCAGCCGGCCCGGGCGCTTCAGCCGGCGCAATGCGCCGTCGCTGCTTTATGTGCGCTACGTGCCGCGCCGCCACTTCTACCAGGACGACGATGCGCCCGCGCCGTCGCCGTTCGGCGGACTGTTCAGCGATGGCCGCGCGGATACGCTCGCCGAGCAGATCCGCGGGCCGCTGTTCGATCCGGACGAGATGAACAACCGGTCGCCTGCCGCGCTGCTGCGCAAGGTCAATGCGACCGAACTCGCGCCCGATCTCGCCGCGCGCTTCGGCGCGCCGGTGCGACGCGATCCCGAGCAACTCGTGCGCGCGCTGGGTTCGGCTGTCGAAGCCTATCTGCAAAGCGACGAGATGGCACCGTTCACGTCGCGCTTCGACGCGTTCCTGCGCACGCGCAAACCGCTCGCACCGGCCGAGATGCGCGGCCTCGCGCTGTTCCGGAATCCGGACAAGGGCAACTGCATGACCTGCCATACGCTGTCGGACACGTCGAGCCGCCCGGAGCGCTCGCTGTTCACCGATTTCGGTTATGACGCGATCGCCGTGCCACGCAACCGCGCGCTGCCTGCGAACCGCGATCCGCGCCATTTCGACAACGGGCTGTGCGACACCGCACGGCGGCTGCGCTGGCCCGAGCCGACGCAATGGTGCGGCTACCTGCGCACGCCGGGGCTGCGCAACGTCGCAGTCAAGCAGACCTTCATGCACAACGGCGTGTTCACGACGCTGCGCGACGCGGTCGCGTTCTACAACACGCGCTCGACCGACCCCGGCTTCTGGTATCACGGCGCCGGGACGTTCGACGACGTGCCGGCCGCCTATCGCGGCAACATCAACGTCAACTCGACGCCGATGAACCGCCGGCCCGGCACGCCGCCCGCGCTGACCGACGCGGAAATCGACGACATCGTCGCGTTCCTCGGCACGCTGACCGACGCGCGCTATACGGGCATCGCCGCGGCTGCCGCCCCTGCCGCCCGGATTGCCTGATCGCCGGACCGCCGAACCACCCCGCCGACGCGCTAACCCTGGCCGAACGGCCAGCCGCAAGCACGCCCGCTTGCGGCCGCCGCAAACACTGGTTATATTTACAGTACTGTATTTATGAACAGTGAGGTGCGCGATGGAACATCTGGTCCGTATCGTCAATGACACCGATCGCCAAGTGCTGGCGTGGCTTCGTGCCCAGGTCGGCGACGCCCGCGTCGAGCGCGCGGCGCGCCAGCTCGGGCATACGCGCAAGCCGTTTCCGTCGGCCGTCTGCCGGTATCTGGGCATGAGCGCGCCGGCCACGCTCCGCCACGCGGAACGGCCGCGCGTCGCACGCGATTTCTCGGTCGGCGATCGTTACCTGTCGTTGATCCGCCAGCACCTCGCTTCGCACTCGGCGGGCCGCTGACACGGCAGCGGCCCGCCGGAGCGATCCCGCATGCGCGAGCACGGCCGGCAGCCGCCGTGCTTATGCGGCCGCCGCGGCATCGCGTATCAGGCGGCCGAGCGTTTCGAAAGCCGCCTCGTGCGCCGCATCGAACACGCGCGTGCACGCAAGCCGGATATAAGCGTCGAAGCGGTCGGAATTCGAGAAGATCGAACCGGGCGCGATCTTTACTCCATGCGCCAGCGCGGCATCGAACAGCGCGTCGGAACGCACGCCTTCCGGCAACGCGATCCACAGCAGCATCCCGCCCCGCGGCTGGTTCATCCGGGTTCCGGCCGGAAAATGCCGTGCAATCGCGTCGATCGTCACATCGCGCTGCACGCGCAACTGTTCGCGAAACCGGCGCAGATGGCGATCGAACGCGCCCGAGCCGACGAATTCGGCCGCAACGGCCTGCAGCAACGCGGCGTTGTGCCGGCTGTGCGCGAACTTCAGCATCTTCACGCGCGCATGCCAGCGCCCTGCGGTCATCCAGCCGAGCCGCATCCCGGGGGCCAGCACCTTGTTGAACGACGGGCAGTAGATCACCGTGCCGTCGCTGTCCCATGCCTTGGCCGGCTTGACCGCCTGCGGCGCCTCGACGAGCTCGCGATACGGCTCGTCCTCGATCACGGCCACGCCGTGGCGCGAGCACAGCGCGACGAGCGCAGCCTTGCGTTCGTCGGGCATCACGCAGCCGAGCGGGTTCTGCAGGTTCGGTACGACGACCACGGCCCGAATGTCCGGATACGCGGTCAGCGCCACTTCGAGCGCCTCGATCGACAGGCCGGTCGTCGGGCTGGCCGGGATTTCCAGCGCGCGCAAACCGAGACTTTCGAGCAACTGGATCAAGCCGAAGAAGGCCGGCGATTCGATCGCGATCGTGTCGCCTGGGCGTGCCACCGCACGCAGCGCGAGATTCACCGCATCGACGCCGCCGCTCGTCGACATCACGTCGTCCGGCGACACGGTCACGCCGTATGACAGCGCGCGTTTGGCCATCGTCTGCCGGAATTCGGGCGAACCGCCGACGGGCCCCGCGTCGGTCAGCAGCGTCGGCTTGCGCCGCAGCAGCCGGATCGCCAGCGCCTGCAGGCGCTCGGTCGGATACAGCGCGGCCAGCGCGGACGCGCCGCCGAGATTCAACGCATCGGTTGCCGTATTCGCGCGGTCGATCACGCGCGACACACGTTCGTGCAGGCCCGCGAACGGCGGCTCGACGCTTAGCGGCGGCCCGTCGCTTTCCGGCAGCGTTTCGAGCACGGCCGACGCGCGGCGCCGCACGAAGTAGCCCGAGCGCGGCTTCGCCTCGCACCAGCCCGTATCCTCGAGCCGCCGGAATGCCTGGATCGCGGTCGACAGGCTCACGCCGTGCTGCGCCATGAATGCGCGAACCGACGGCATCCGGTCGCCGGGCGACAGCGTGCCGGCCGCGATGATGCGGCGGTAATGTTCGGCGAGCCGTTCGTAAAGTGGCTCGCCGTCCATCGGCAAAGGCGTACGGGATGCGTCGGCGAAAGGCGTCATGCGGGCCATCGTGCCCGCGCGACCAGGGGCGCGCCAGATACAGATTCGGGGAAAACCCACCGATACAGCGACGCAAAATCGGCACCTGCACCGCAACAGATTCCCGTCCCCTGAATCTGTCGTGCCCGCGCCTGTTTCCCTAACCTGACTGCACGCTGTCGCCTCGCCGTCGCGAGGCCGCGCAACCGGGAAAAGGGATCGCCATGCGGACGCAACATATCCGGCTCGACGCCGGGCAAAACCACTTTGCGTGGTTCGACAAGGGCAGCCAGGTGATCGTGCTGGACGGTGCGCTCGCGGTCACGCTGCGTCACGGCGGGCTCGACTGGCTACCCGACGCGCCGCATTACATTCGCCGCGTGCTCGACGAAGGCGAATGCCTGATGCTCGAGACGGCCGGTCACGTGGCGTTGTCGGTCGGCGGCGCCGGCGCGGTCAGCACGGCGGTTGTGGAGCCTGCCGGCCGCAGAGGCGTGCTCGCGGCGTGCCGCGCGATCCTGCGCCGGCTGTCCGGGCGGGTGCGCGGCGGCCATCATGTGCGCGAGCATTCCTGACGTCGCAACTTGCCGATTCACCAACTCGTGGAGACGGCCACACAGCCACCGAATCATCGCGGCAACGAGCGAACGCGCTCCGTTCCAGCCGCCCTCATCCGGGTAAGCCACTCGCAGCCGCGGCCTACCCGGCACGCGGCAACCACCGCGTCACCGCGCGTTCCTGCTCCTGCGACGCTCGACCCACTCGAATATCGCCATCCCGGCCAGCATCGCGACGACGAACCCGATCCCCTTGGCCGACCCGAAGCCGATCGACACGATCGCGGGCCCCGGGCAGAACCCGGCAATCCCCCAGCCGATGCCGAACACGCCGCTTCCGGCGACCAGGCGCACGGTGATCGCCCGCAAGGCCGGCAACTGCATCGGCAAGCCGAGCCACGACCGTGTCCGGCGTTTCGCCCATGCGAACGCGAACACGGCAACGCCCGTCGCACCGGCCATCACGAACGCGAGCGACGGATCCCAGCGGCCCGCCAGGTCAAGAAAGCCGAGCACCTTCTGCGGATTGGCCATGCCCGACACGATGAGGCCGACGCCGAACAGCAGCCCCGCCAGAAACGCGAATCCTGCCTGCATGTCAGCCTCCCAGCACGTGCCGGCGCACGAATACGGTCACGAAGCCCGCGACCATGAAGGTCGCGGTCGCGACCACCGAACGCAGCGCGCCGCGCGACATCCCGCACACGCCGTGGCCGCTCGTGCATCCGCCCGCGTATCGTGTGCCGATCCCGACCAGCAGGCCGGCCGCCATCAACTCGGGCCACCTTGCGTCGATCTGCGGCGTAAGGCCGGCTCCGGCGACGCGCATCGCGAACGGTGCGGCGATCAGCCCGGCGACGAATGCGACGCGCCAGTCGCGCTCTCCGGAACCCACCGTGAACAGGCCGCCGACGATGCCGCTGATGCCGGCAATCCGGCCGTTGAACGCGACGAGCCACGCGGCCGCGAGCCCGATCAGCACGCCGCCGGCCAGCGACAGCCACGGTGTGAAATGAATCGCATCAAACTGCATCGCGCGTCCCCTTCGCGGCCGGGCCGCAGAACTGTTCGTACAGCACGCCCATCACCGCGATCGCGGCCGGGCTGTCGAGCGAATAGTGGATGTTCTTGCCTTCGCGGCGCGTGCGGACCAGCGCGCTGTCCCGCAACACACCGAGCTGCTGTGACAGCGTCGGCTGGCGGATGTCCAGCGTCGTCTCGAGATCGCCCACGCAGCGCTCGCCCTGCGACAGTTCGCAGAGCAGCAGCAGCCGGTCGGGATTCGACAGCACCTTGAGGAACGCACAGGCCGATTCGGCGGCGGCGCGCATCTGGTCGGGCTCGGGCAGCCCGGCGGGAAGATCGTCGTTCATCGGGGCGGGACAACAATTAAAGAATCGATATTATATCAATTTATATAATATCGATTCTTGCTGCTGCCCCATCGACATTCCTTCGTTCAGGCTTGCTCGCCCGCAATCCCGTCGGCGCTCGACGCACGCGCCGCATCGGCGCGAACCACGCCGAGCGCCAGCATGGCAATCGCCGCGATCACGCACGGCGCCGCGACGACGGCAAACGCGGTCGACAGCGGCACGCCCATCGCCAGCATCGCGCCCCCCGCCATCGAGCCGACGACCGACCCGCCGCGGCCGATCCCGTTCGCCCAGCTCACGCCCGTGGTCCGGCACTCGGTCGGATAGAACGCGGCCGACAGCGCGTTCGCCCCCACCTGCGAGCCCGACACGCAGAAACCGGCCGCAAACACGGCGAGCGCGGCGCCCCACGGCGACGCGGCAAACACGCCGATCGCCGCGACGAACACGCCGGCCGCCGCATAGCTGCAAGCCAGCACGCGGTGCGGATCGAAGCGGTCCATCAGCCAGCCGAGCACGATCGCGCCGAGCGTGCCGCCGACCTGGAACATCGCGGTCACGCGCGCGGCTGTCTGCAGCGTCGCGCCGGTCGTGCGCAGCAGCGTCGGCAGCCAGCTCGACAGCAGGTAGATCACGAGCAGGCTCATGAAGAACGCGAGCCACAGCAGCAGCGTGCCGCGCAGCAGGTCGGCGCCGAACAGGCGGCCGAGCGGCGACCCGGCCGGCTTGCCGGCGGGCGCGATGAACGATGCGTGCGCGAGATGCGGATCCGGCTCGATCCGGCCGAGCATCGCCGCGATCCGCTCGGGCGCCGCCCCGGTATTGACGAGATAGCGTACCGATTCCGGCAGCCGCCACGCGAGCATCGGCAGGAGCAGCAGCGGCGCGGCCCCGCCGACGACGAGCACCGCGCGCCAGCCGTGATGCTCGATCAGCGACGCGGCCGCGAGCCCGCCGAGCGCGGAGCCGATCGTGAAGCCGCAGAACATCGTCGTCACGAGCATCGAGCGGCGCCGCGCCGGACAGTATTCGGACGTCAGCGTGATCGCATTCGGCATCGCGCCGCCGAGCCCGAGCCCGGTCACGAAGCGCCACGCGATCAGCTCGGTCAAGCCGCCCGCGCTCGCCGACGCCGCACTCGCGATGCCGAAGCACGCCACGCACGCGAGCAGCAGGCGCTTGCGGCCGAACCGGTCGCCGAACGGCCCGAACGCGAGCGCGCCGGCCATTAGCCCGGCCAGCCCCGCGCCGAACACAGGCGCGAGCTGCGCAGGCGACAAGCCCCATTCCGCGCGGATGGCGGGCGCGATGAAACCGATCGACGCGGTATCGAACCCATCGATCGCGACGATCAGAAAGCACAGTACGACGATCGCGGCCTGAAACGGCGCAACGCGATGCCGGTCGATCCATTTGCTGACGTCGATGGACAGCGTATCGGCCATGATGGTGTCTCCTCCATGAAGGCGGTCGCGCGTCACGTAGTTGAAATGCGCGCCGCCTGAATCGGGCTGAAAGCGCGCGTTACGCGACGGGTTTCAGGCAATCCTCCGCGCGCCAGCCGTACAGCCAGTCGAGCGCGTCGTAGAACTGCGCCTGCGTGCGTCCGGCCCAGAGCCCGTTGCGCACCTGCCGCTCGACACCCTTCGCGTGATAGATCCGCCCCATTTCTCGTGCCGAATACAGCACGCGCGCGGTGCGCGGAATCCGAACGCGTTCATACCGCGCGAATGCAGCCTCGAAATCGCCGTCGACCTGCGCGACTGCCGCACCGAGCGTCACCGCATCCTCGAGCGCCTGGCACGCGCCCTGCGCGAGGTATTGCGTCATCGAATGCGCGGCGTCGCCGAGTACCGTCGCACGGCCCACGCTCCAGCGTTCGACCGGATCGCGGTCGGCGGTCGCCCAGCGCTTCCACGACGTCGGGCGGTCCAGCATCTGCTTCGGCAACGGATGGACGCCGTCGAAGTACGACAGCACTTCTTCCTTGCTGCCCTCGCGCACGCCCCAGGCCTCCTGCTCGCGGCTGTGGAACGTGACGACGAGGTTGTATTGCCGCCCGCCGCGCAGCGGATAGTGAACGAGATGGCAATGCGGACCGGCCCACACGACCGGCGCGTTGATCCGCAGATTCTTCGGCATGTTGTCGGTATCGACCACCGCGCGATACACGACGTGCCCCGTCACGCGATGCGCGTCGCCGATCAGCGCCTGACGGATCACGGACTTCACGCCATCGCAGCCGATCACCGCATCGGCGCGATGGCGTTCGCCGTACTGGTCGGTCACGGTCACGCCGTTGCCGTCCTGCTCGAACCCGCACACCTGCGTGCTCGTCCGGAATTCGATCAGTTGGTGATCCTTGACGGCCTCGTAGATCGACAGGTGAATATCCGCGCGATGGATCACCGCATACGGATTGCCGAAGCGCTCGCGGTACGCGGCGCCCGTATCGATGCGCACCACTTCGTGCGCATCGACCGCATCCATCAGTTGCAGCCAGTCGGTGAACACCGCGCGGCCGCGTGCGGCCTCGCCCACGCCCAGCGCATCGAGTGCGTTGAACGCATTCGCGGCGAGCTGGATCCCCGCACCGATCTCGCCGATCTGCCCGGCCTGTTCGAGCAGCTTCACGCGAATGCCCTGGCGCGCGAGCGCCAGCGCCGCCGCGAGCCCGCCGATACCGCCGCCGATCACGAGTACGCGCCGGCCGTTGTTGTTTGTCTCGCCCATGTCTGTCTCCTGCTTCGTGTTACGCGACGTAATCCGGTTGCCGCTGCGGCTGCGCAGCCTCGAAAGCCGGCTCGCGCCGTGCGTGTTCATAAACCGCGAGGCAACGCGGATACGCGCTCAGGTCGCAATCCATCCGCAACGCGTTCGCGACCTGCGGCACCAGGCACACGTCGGCCAGCGTCGGCGCGTCGCCGAAGCACCACGGGCCCTCGTCCGCACGAGCGAGCAACCGCTCGACGCCGGCCATCCCTTCCGCGATCCAGTGCCGGTACCACGCGGTCTTCTGCTGCGGCGTGACCTTCAGCTCGCTGTCGAGATAGCGCAGCACGCGCAAGTTGTTGACGGGATGGATGTCGCATGCGATCAGCGCCGCCAGTTCCAGCACGCGTGCACGACGACGCGGTTCAAGCGGAATCAGCCGCGGTTCCGGATGGATCTGGTCGAGGTAATCGAGGATCGCGAGCGACTGGCCGAGACGGAAATCGCCGTCGACCAGCGCGGGCACCGATGCCGACGGGTTCACCTGCGCGACGTAATCGGAGTCGCGATGCTCGCCGATGCGGATGTTCACGGGCAGCGTGTCGTACGGCAGCCCTTTCAGCGCGAGCGCGATGCGCGCCCGATAGGATGTCGAACTGTTGAAGAAGCTATGCAGTTGCACGATGTGACCTTTCGAGGAAAACGCGTCAGACCACGCGCACGGTCAGTTCGCCGAGCCGCTCGACGCCGACCTTCATCACGTCGCCCGCGACCACCGCGCCGACGCCCTCGGGCGTGCCCGTGAAGATCACGTCGCCCGGTTCGAGACGGAAGAACTTCGACAGGTCGGCAACCGTCTCCGCAACCGACCAGATCAGGTGCGACACGTCGCTCTTCTGCTTCGTCGCGCCGTTGACGGTCAGCCACAGGCCGCCCTGCTCGAAATGGCCGGTTTCGCTCGCCGGATGCACGGGCCCGATCGGCGCCGAGCGGTCGAACGCCTTGCCGATCTCCCACGGCCGGCCCATCTCGCGCATCTTCATCTGCAGGTCGCGGCGCGTCATGTCGAGCCCGACCGCGTAGCCCCACACGTGCTCGAGCGCGCGCTCGAGCGGGATGTCCGCGCCGCCCTTGCCGATCACCGCGACGAGCTCGGCTTCGTAGTGGTAGTTCTGCGTCTGCGACGGATACGCGAGATCGAGCGTTTCGCCGTACGCGACCGGCACGATCGAATCGGCCGGCTTGCAGAAGAAGAATGGCGGCTCGCGATCGGGATCGAAGCCCATTTCGCGTGCATGGGCCGCGTAGTTGCGGCCGACGCAATAGACGCGGCGTACCGCGAACCGGGCGTCGCTGCCGGCGACGGGAAGCGCCACGGGGGCTTCGGGCGGGAAAACGAAAGTCATGAACGGCTCCAGCGTAGGCATGAAGAAAGGGACGCGCGCCGCGCGGCGGCGCACGAAAAACGAATCGATGAAGAAACCGGCCGGCGTCAGTCGCGCGCTTCGCGCAGCAGGTTCAGCGCGGACAGCACGGGCCGGTCGGAATAGCTGAACAGCACGCTGTCGGACGACGCCGACAGCCGCACGGGCGCCCACGACGGCGCGACGAAGATGTCGTGCGGCTCGAACGCGAACGCATCGACGCCGATGTGCGCGGTGCCGCTGCCTTCGACGACGCAGTAGATCGTCGCGTCGGTGCTGCGGTACGTGCGGCCGTCGAAACCGGCGGGCAGGAACTGCATGAAGGTCGCGATCGTCGGCATCGGCCAGCCGCCCGTAGCAGGGTTCACATAGCGCAGCTTCACGCCGTCCCACGCATCGAGCTCGCCGCCCCGGTACAGCGTGTCGAGCGCCTCGCGGGTACGCGCATACGGATAGCTGAACACCGGCGACGTCGGATCGCTCAAGCGATGCCGCACCGGCACCATGTTGTGACCGAAGCGCGCGAAGCTGTCGCCTTCCGGGCGGCTCACGGGCTGCACGGCTTCCGGGTAGTTCTCCGCGAAGCCCGCGTCGAGGCTCGCGACGAGCGGGATGTCGAGCCCGTCGAGCCACACGACCGGCTCACCGCCCTCTTCCTCCGACGGATTGCCGTGGTCGTGCCACGCCCACGACGGCGTGATGATGAAGTCGCCCGGATGCATCGTCGTGCGCTCGCCGTTCACCGCCGTCCACGCGCCGCGCCCTTCGACGATGAAGCGCAGCGCCGACTGCGTATGCCGATGGCTCGGCGCGATCTCGCCAGGCAGGATCAACTGCAGGCCCGCATACAGGCTCGGCGTCATGCTCGACTTGCCGGGCAGCCCCGGGTTCTCCAGCACCAGCACGCGGCGCACGGCCTCTTCCGCGCTGATCACGCTGCCGGCCTGCATCACGAGATCGCGCACCTGCGCGTACTTCCAGATCGCGGCCTGCGCGGCCGGCTGCGGGGATTTCGGCACGAGGTTGTGCAGCGATTCCCACAACGGCGCCAGGCGCTGCTCGGCGATCCGTGCGTAGTAGGCGGCGCGCGGCACGTCCGGATGGCGGGTCGTCATGATGTCTCCTTGGAGTCGGCCGATCGGCGTCGGCGCTGTGTCTGTCGGGTCGGGGACCGTGTTGCAGTCCGTTAGCCGATTTATATTCGACGCAGCCATACCCGGTAAAATGGTCAAATCATCTGATCCATATGATTTTTGATATACCTTCTCGCGACGAGGCATGCGATGGACTGGACCCACCGGCTGCGATTGCGGCATTTGCAGGTACTGCTTAGCCTTGCCGGCACCGGCAATCTGAGCCAGTCGGCGGTCGCGCTCGCGACCACGCAGCCGGCGCTGTCGAAATGGCTGAAGGAACTGGAGGAGGATGTCGGGCTGCCGCTGTTCGAGCGGCATGCACGCGGCCTGCGGCCGACGCCGTACGGCGAAGCGCTGATCGAGCACGCGCGTCGCGTCGAGGCACAGCTCGACATCGCGCGCGACGACATGGCGGCACTGCGCGAAGGCGGCAGCGGCCTCGTGACGATCGGCACGTCGGGCGTCGCGGCGGCCGACACGGTGCCGCTCGCGGTGTCGCAACTGCTGAAACGGATGCCGCGCGCGCAGGTGCGGCTCACCGAAAGCACGATGAACCAGTTGATGCCGCAGCTTGCGCGCAGCGAACTGGACATCGTCGTGGGCCGCTCGGGTTCGACATCCGTCGATCCGCATCTGCACGCCGAAGCGCTGTATGTCGATCCGGTCGTGTTCGTCGCGCGGCCCGGGCACGCGCTTGCCGGCGCGGCTTCGGTCGGCTGGGACGACGTGCTCGCCTATTCGTGGATCGTGTGGCCGTCGGGCACACCCGTGCACAACGCGCTGGAAACCGCGCTGACGGCCGCCGGCCGCGTGCGGCCGCCGCACTGCGTCGAATCGAATTCGTCGATCCTCAACCTCACGCTGCTGAACAACACCGACCTGCTCGGCGTCGCGTCGCACCGCGCCGCGCAGCGCTTCGCGCAACTGAACGCGATCCGCATCCTGCCGATGGCGCTCGAGGGCCAGGGCGCGGTGTCGATGTACTGGCACCCCGACAGCGCGAATCGCGCGGCCGTGGCCGCGACGATCGAGTGCCTGCGCGCCTGCGCGGCGCCTCAGGTGGGCGGATGGGAGAAAGTGAAGGTCAAGTGAATGGCGCGGCCCGGCATCGACCGGGCCGCTTCACTGCGACGCGTCACGCGCCGTCGCAGGACGCCGTGCCGTCCAGCATCAGCGTGCCGACCCGCGCGGGCACGAGCGGTGTGCGCGGCACCGGCGGCGTCCAGCCGAACAGCACCTGCGCGGCCGCGCCGCAAACACGGCCCTGGCATACGCCCATCCCGCAGCGCGACTGCAGCTTCGCGGCCGTCCAGCCCGGCTCCTGCGCGACCGCGTCGAAACGCACATCCTCGCAGCGGCACAGCAGCGTGTCGGGCCGCGCAAGCCGGCGGATCGGCTCGCGGATCGCGAAACGCTCGCGTACGGCATCTGCGAAAGCCTGCCAGTGCGCGCGACGAGCGACGAGCGCGGCCAACGGCGCCGTCTGCCCGGTCGCCGCATAACCGGCGATTTCGCCTTCGACCATCGCCAGCTCGCTGCCGCCGACGCCCGTACACTCGCCGGCCGCGAAGCACCCGTCTCGGCTCGTACGCTGGTGCGCGTCGACCGCCACCGCGCCGTTCTCGATCCGGCAACCGAGATGGCTCGGCAGCACGGTGTTCGGCACGAGGCCGAAGCCGCACGCGAGCCGGTCGCAGTCGACGTCGAACTCGCGATCCCCTTGGCGGATCCGCACGCGTTCGAGCCGCTTGTCGCCGAACGCTTCGACGACGTGCGCGTCCGGCCGATAGGCGGCCGTGACGAGCTTCGCGGCCTGCGCAAGCTTCGACGGCCAGCGCCACAGCCCCGCACCGAAGCCGGCCACATTGCCCCAGGCTGCCTGTTCGAGCACGTGCGACACCCGCGCGCCGGCCTGACGTGCCGTCGCCGCGCTCGCCAGCAGCAGCGGCCCGCTGCCCGCGATCACCGTGCGCTGCCCACGCACGTCGAGGCCATACTTGATCAGCGCCTGCAAGCCGCCCGCCCCCGTCACGCCCGGCAGCGTCCAGCCCGGGAACGGCAGCAGCAGCTCGCGTGCGCCGCAGCACAGAATCAGCGTCCGGAAATCGAGCAGCAGCCCGCGCTCGTCGTCCTCGAGCAGCAGCGTGCCCGGTTGCGTTTCGGCGACGATGCGCGTCGCTGCAAGGTGCGTGACGTTCGGCTGCCGTAGTACGGCGAGGCGTTCGGCGGCGGCCGAAACCGGCGTGGCCGCTGCGCCTTGCCGCCAGATCTGCCCGCCCGCGCGCGGGTTGTCGTCGACGATCGCAACCGTTGCACCGCTTTGCGCGGCGGCCCGCGCGGCCGACAGCCCGGCCGGGCCCGCACCGACGATCGCGACGTCGACACTCAGTCGTTCCTGTTTCATCTGATGCGCTCCACCTGCATCCCGTCGCGGCACAGCGTCTGGCAAGCCAGCCGGCGGCGGCCGTCGATCGTCATCCGGCACTCCTGGCAAATGCCCATTCCGCAAAACGGCGCACGCGCCGCCCCCGTGCACGACACGCGCGTCGTGTCGTCGCCGCTCGCCGCGACGGCGGCCGCGACGGTCGCGCCGTCGGCCACCGTCAGCGCGCGGCCGTCCAGATGAATGATCATGTCAGCGCTCCGGCTACGGGGGACGCGGTCAGGAAGCGTCCCGGCAAATACGGTTCGATATCGATGGGCGGCCGTTCGCCGGCCATCTGCACGGCGACGAGCCGCGCGCTGCCCGGCGCGGTCGTCACGCCGAGCCCTTCGTGCCCGACCGCGAGCCACACGCCCGGCCGCGCCGGGTGCTCGCCGAGCAGCGGCAGGCCGTCGGGGCTCGCGGAACGGAACCCTGTCCATGAGCGGATCCCGTTCAGGTCGGCCAGATCCGGCAGGTAGCCGACCGCGCGGCGCAGCATCCGCGCGAGCACCGGCGGCTCAACCCTGGCGTCCTCGGTGTCGAACTGGCGCGACGAGCCGATCAGCAACTGGCCGGTCGGCCTCGGCTGCACATTGAACGCGACCGACGTGCCGTCGCTCGCATGCGCGCTCGCCGCATAACCAAGCTCGACGAGTTGGTGCGACACGCGGCCCGGATAGCGGTCGGTGATCAGCAGATGGCCCTTTTTCGGGCGCAGCGGCAGCTCGGGCAGCAGCGTGCGGGCCGCGACACCGTTCGCGACGACCACGCGTTCCACGCGCAATGTGTCGCCGCTCGCGAGCGTCACGCTCGTGCCATCGACCGCAACGGCCCGGTCGCGGCGCAACGTGATGCGCGGGGCACGCTGCAGCAGCCAGTTCGCGGTGACGGGCGCGTAGAGGATCGCGTCGCCGGGAATCTTCAGCGCGCCGCCCAGGCCCGCGCGCAGCATCGGCTCCAGTTGCGCGAGCGTCGCCGCGTCGATCAGCTCGCCGGCCACGCCGTGCGCGGCAAGCGTCGCCTGCTTCGCGCGCGCGAGATCCATTTCGTGCGCGTCGGCCGCGAGCCACAGCGTGCCGCAGTTGCGGTACGCGCAGCCTTCCGGCATCTCGCCGCTCAACGCGCGCCACAGTTCGATCGAGTAATGGCTCAGCGCGAGCTCGGCCGCGTTGTCGTCCATCGCGACGAGGTGGCCCATCCCCGCACCGGTCGCGCCGCCGCTCGCGTCGTCGACGACGAGCACGCGCAGCCCGCGCTGCGCGAGTTCGTGTGCGCACGCCGCGCCGACGATGCCGGCGCCGATCACGACGACGTCGGTACTTGCGTTGCTCACGACACGATGCCCCAGCCGAACGGATCGTCTTCCTCGATCAGCAGCGTCGCTTCCGCGCTCAGGTGCGCGCTGCCGCGAATCGTCGGCACGATGCCGCCGTCGGCCTGCTCGTAGCTGGCCTGGAACACGCTGCCGATCACGCTCGCCTGCCGCCACACGGCGCCCGGCGCGAGCTTGCCGTCGGCCGCGAGGCACGCGAGCTTCGCGCTCGTGCCGGTGCCGCACGGCGAACGGTCGTATGCGAGGCCCGGGCACAGCACGAAGCTGCGGCTGTCGTGCTCGGAATCGTCGGCGAACAGCTCGATATGGTCGATCTCGCCGCCGTTCGCACCGGCGATGCCCGCGCGTTCGAGCCCTTCGCGCACCGCCGACGCATACGCGGTGAGCGCCGCGACGTTGTCGCCGGCGACGCGCTGCCCGTGGTCGCTGATCAGGAAGAACCAGTTGCCGCCCCACGCGATGTCGCCGTTCACGAGGCCGTAACCCGGCACATCGACCGCGACGCCCTTCGCGTGGCGATACGCGGGCACGTTGCGCACGCTGACCGACAGGTCGTCGTGCAGCGTCGCCTCGACGGTGCCGACAGGCGTTTCGATCCGATGCACGCCGGGCCGGATGCGCCCCATGTGATGCAGCGTGCGCACGACGCCGATCGTGCCGTGCCCGCACATCCCGAGATAGCCGCTATTGTTGAAGAAGATCACGCCGGCCGCCGCGTCGGGCGATACCGGCTCGCACAGCAGCGCGCCGACCAGCACGTCGCTGCCGCGCGGTTCGAGGATGCACGCGGTGCGAAAACCCGCGGGCGCCCCCCCCCCCACGTCGCGTCGCTCGGCCATCGTGCCGTTGCCGAGCGACGGAAAACCGGACACGACGAGCCGAGTGGGTTCGCCGCCCGTGTGCGAATCGATGATCTGGATGCGCTTCATCATGAGCCGTCCGAAGTGGGGAAAGGAGCATAGCTTCCTCTGTCGCGCGTCCGTCCGCTTGTGGCTTTTCGATGAGGACGACGACGAAATCGGCATAGTGCGAGGCGCCCTTCGCGCCCCTGCCGGCCGCTGTGCCGATTTCGTCATTTTGCTCCGCGATACGACTCAAGCGTGATGGGCATTTGCGCGGCGATACTGGTTGCCACACCGACACACCTGTCGGCCGACCGATACGAACGTAGGAGATTTCAGTGAGCCGCAAAGCCATTCAGTGGACCGGGGTTTTCCCGGCCGTCAGCACCCAGTTCAAGCCGGACTTTTCCCTCGACATCGACGCCACGCACCGCGTGGTGAAGAACCTGGTGAACGACGGCGTGTCGGGCCTCGTGGTCTGCGGCACGGTCGGCGAAAACACGTCGCTGTCGACGAGCGAGAAGCTGCAGGTGATCGAGGCCGCGCGTGACGCAGCCGGCGGCAAGATTCCGGTGATCGCCGGCATCGCCGAATTCACGACCGAATTCGCGCGCAACACGGTGCGCGAAGCGCAGCGCGTCGGCGTCGACGGCGTGATGGTGATGCCCGCGCTGGTCTACTCGGCGAAGCCGCATGAAACCGCCGCGCACTTCCGCGCGGTCGCGACGAGCACCGACCTGCCGGTGATGGTCTACAACAACCCGCCGATCTACAAGAACGACGTGACGCCCGACGTGCTGATCGCGCTGCAGGACTGCGAGAACATCGTCTGCTTCAAGGATTCGTCGGGCGACACGCGCCGCTTCATCGACCTGCGCAACGCGGTCGGCGATCGCTTCGTGCTGTTCGCGGGCCTCGACGACGTCGTGGTCGAGAGCATCGCGGTCGGCGCCGAAGGCTGGGTGTCGGGCATGTCGAATGCGTTCCCAAAAGAAGGCGAGACACTGTTCCGCCTCGCGAAGCAGAAACGCTTCGACGAAGCCCTCGCGCTGTACCGCTGGTTCATGCCGCTGCTGCACCTCGACGCGCGCCCCGACCTCGTGCAGTGCATCAAGCTGTGCGAAGAGCTGGTCGGCCGCGGCAGCGCGATCACGCGTCCGCCGCGCCTCGCGCTGCAGGGCGACACGCTCGCGGAAGTGAAGGCAATCGTCGCGAAGGCGCTCGAAACGCGCCCGGCGCTGCCCGACGTCGGTCTCTGATCGACTTCCCCTGCGGCGGGGGGGGGGGGGGGGGGGGGGGGGGGGGGGGGGCGGGCGGGGGGGGGGGGGGGGGGGGGGGGGGTTTT